>NZ_JCBANG010000252.1:0-242 GCF_059760905.1 Achromobacter sp. 1011811831 | reverse complement strand
ATGCGGTCTGGACTGCGAACCGTGGGGCGCATTACTTCGCGGATGTCAGCGGGACGACGTTCCGGGTGCCGGATTTGCGGAATATGTTCCGGCGGTATACGGGGACTGACGCTGACACTGCAAATGCAAGACCTATGGGCAGCCGCCAGGCTGGTGACTTCGCCAGCCATATCCACACACTCATCAACGGGACATGGGACACGTTCAGCGGTCTGTCCAACCTGGTCAGCAACGGAGTTGGC
>NZ_JCBANG010000251.1:0-255 GCF_059760905.1 Achromobacter sp. 1011811831 | reverse complement strand
CGTGTGCAGACTGCAGACGATCTTATGAGTTAGGTTTTACCTAACAGCTATATTCGTTCTTTAACAATCTGGAAGAAGCACAACAAAATGTGCTCATCGAGTAGTCAGCTTTGCTGATGAAGATGGGTACGGGTTGTGATTGCATTAATTTTGTTCCAAGTTCTCAAGACTGAAGTGAATAACTTCAGACTGCTTTGAAACTTATGAACGGCACAAACGCTAATACTCAGGTCCTATAGCCTACAGCGTTATAGG
>NZ_JCBANG010000250.1:0-255 GCF_059760905.1 Achromobacter sp. 1011811831 | reverse complement strand
TCCAGCGCCGCGCCCTCGCGCAGCACGATGGCCGGCGCCTCGCCCGCCTTGGACAGCGCGCGCGCCTTGACGCTCGCGTCCGGCGACACGAAGGTGTTGCCCAGCGTGATGGCCCCGCCCCGCGTCGTGATGCCGGCCTGCGCGTCGATCCGGCCCGCCGTCAGCGCCACCTGCCCGCCGTCGGCCAGCGCCACCGCCTCGGCCACCGTCAGCGCGCCGCCGGTCGCCAGGTCCAGCCCGCCCAGGCCCATGTCG
>NZ_JCBANG010000249.1:0-255 GCF_059760905.1 Achromobacter sp. 1011811831 | reverse complement strand
CGCGGCGCGGCGGGGTGTAGACCACCGTGGTCTTCGAACCCCGGCCGGCGTTGATGTCACCCTCGGCCGACCAGGCCAGGATGTCGCCGCCGAAGGTCGTCATCACGCGCGACAGCCCCAGCAGCAGGCTGCCCTTGGAATAGGCCTGGATGTCGCCCTGGCCCTGCGTGATCAGGCCCGCGCTGCCCGGCGGCGCCACGCCCTGCACGCCGACCACGATCTGGCCGCCGGGCGCCAGCAGCTGGATCGAGCCGC
>NZ_JCBANG010000248.1:0-255 GCF_059760905.1 Achromobacter sp. 1011811831 | reverse complement strand
CCTGGATCGTGCCCTTGCCGTCGACTACCGCTCCGCCCGTCGGCAGGGCATGGGCCAGTCCGGCGAAGGCGAGCCCGATCAGCGAGGCGCCTGCCGTCATCAGCACGCGGCCGCGTCCCGCCTTGCCTCGGCGGCGTGTCAGTTCGCTGGCGACCTGCCAGCACCCCTGGGTAGCGTTCCAGACCAGCGCGTAACTCTTGTTCATAGCGAACGTCCTTTGTCGATTGATTCTGCTGCTCCCCAGCAGATGGGCCC
>NZ_JCBANG010000247.1:0-255 GCF_059760905.1 Achromobacter sp. 1011811831 | reverse complement strand
AGATGATCGCGTCCTACGTGGGCGAGAACAAGGAATTCGAGCGCCAGTACCTGTCGGGCGAGCTGGAGCTGGAATTCACGCCGCAGGGCACGCTGGCCGAGAAGCTGCGCGCCGGCGGCGCCGGCATCCCGGCGTTCTTCACCCGCACGGGCGTGGGCACCATCGTGGCCGACGGCAAGGAGATCCGCGAGTTCGACGGCCAGCAGTACGTGATGGAGCGTTCGCTGACGCCGGACGTGTCGCTGGTCAAGGCGC
>NZ_JCBANG010000246.1:0-255 GCF_059760905.1 Achromobacter sp. 1011811831 | reverse complement strand
CGGATCGATCGTGCCCAGCGGTGCGATCAGGTCGACGTCGCCGCGCGGCACTTCCGGTATCGGGTTCAGCGTGGCGATGCCCGCGCCCGCCGCAGGCGTCTGCGGCGCCATCACCACATTGCCCAGCGCGTCGTAGTCGCGGCGCGGCGGGGTGTAGACCACCGTGGTCTTCGAACCCCGGCCGGCGTTGATGTCACCCTCGGCCGACCAGGCCAGGATGTCGCCGCCGAAGGTCGTCATCACGCGCGACAGCCC
>NZ_JCBANG010000245.1:0-255 GCF_059760905.1 Achromobacter sp. 1011811831 | reverse complement strand
CCTATAACGCTGTAGGCTATAGGACCTGAGTATTAGCGTTTGTGCCGTTCATAAGTTTCAAAGCAGTCTGAAGTTATTCACTTCAGTCTTGAGAACTTGGAACAAAATTAATGCAATCACAACCCGTGCCCATCTTCATCAGCAAAGCTGACTACTCGATGAGCACATTTTGTTGTGCTTCTTCCAGATTGTTAAAGAACGAATATAGCTGTTAGGTAAAACCTAACTCATAAGATCGTCTGCAGTCTGCACACG
>NZ_JCBANG010000244.1:0-268 GCF_059760905.1 Achromobacter sp. 1011811831 | reverse complement strand
GGCAACGAGATCGCGCCGCGCCTGGCGGCGAACCAGGACGGCGGCCTGGCGCGCAACACCGGCCTGATCGTGGCGGCCGAGGGCGACGTGACGCTGGCCGGACGCCAGGTGCGCCAGGAAGGCGTGGCGCTGGCCACGACCACCACGCGCACGCGCGGCACCATCCACCTGCTGAACTCGGCCGCCGATGCCAAGGGCAGCATCGTGCTGGCGCCGGACTCGGTCACGGCGGTGCTGATCGATGACGACGGCAGCACGGCGCTGGACA
>NZ_JCBANG010000243.1:0-279 GCF_059760905.1 Achromobacter sp. 1011811831 | reverse complement strand
CAGGTCATCACCGTCACCATCACCGGCACCAACGACGCGGCCGTCATCACCCCGAGCAAGCCGGGCGACGACGCCGGTTCGGTCAAGGAAGACGACAAGCTCACCACCGGCGGCAAGCTGGATGTCACCGACAAGGACGCTGGCGAAGCCTCGTTCAAGCCCCAGACCGACTTCAAGGGCGATCACGGCAAGTTCTCGATCGACGCCAACGGCAACTGGAAGTACGAGCTCGACAACAACGATCCCAAGGTCCAGGCCCTGGGCGTGGGCGAGAAGCTG
>NZ_JCBANG010000242.1:0-284 GCF_059760905.1 Achromobacter sp. 1011811831 | reverse complement strand
TGGCCGAAGGCCAGAAGGTCACCGACACCATCACCGTGACCGTCGATGACGGCAAGGGCGGCACCGCCACGCAAGTCATCACCGTCACCGTCACCGGCACCAACGACGCCCCGACCATCTCCGGCACCGCGACCGGCCAGATCAAGGAAGGCAGCACCCAGGACGTGACCGGCCAGCTGACCCAGCACGACGTCGACACCAACGACACGCACACCTGGTCCGTCAACGACGACGGCAAGGGCAAGTACGGTTCGTTCACCGTTGACCAGAATGGCAAGTGGACC
>NZ_JCBANG010000241.1:0-297 GCF_059760905.1 Achromobacter sp. 1011811831 | reverse complement strand
GATGGTCGGGGCGTCGTTGGTGCCGTTGACGGTGATGGTGACCGTGCCCTTGGTGCCGTCGGCGGTGACGACTTCGAAGGTCTCGGTCAGCTTCTCGCCGGCGCCCAGGGCCTGGACCTTGGGATCGCTGTTGTTGAGCTCGTACTTCCAGTTGCCGTTGGCGTCGATGGAGAACTTGCCATGCGTGCCGGCGGTGTCGGTCTGGGGCTTGAACACGGCTTCGCCCTTGTCGGGGTCGACCACGTCCAGCTTGCCGTTGGCGGTGAGCTTGTCGTCTTCGGTGACGGAACCCTTGTC
>NZ_JCBANG010000240.1:0-302 GCF_059760905.1 Achromobacter sp. 1011811831 | reverse complement strand
GGGCTACGAGGACCTGCACGGCCGCTGGGGCGAGAAGGCCACGCGGCGCTTCCTGAACCCGGTGCTGGCGCCGAGCACGCGGCGCGAGGCCGGCTACACGGTGGGCCGGGACGCGGGCCGGCTGGTGCTGTCGGCGCCCACCGCCGTGGTGGAAAGCGAGATTGTCGCCACCGTGTACGACGGCGCGCGCCAGACGCGGGCGCGGGCGGCCGGGGCCGACGGTTATGGCCAGAGCCAGCTGGCGGTGGCGCGCGCCGGCGGGCTGGCGCTGGGCAACTACGGCGCGCTGGGCCGGGTCAACG
>NZ_JCBANG010000239.1:0-302 GCF_059760905.1 Achromobacter sp. 1011811831 | reverse complement strand
CGTTGACCCGGCCCAGCGCGCCGTAGTTGCCCAGCGCCAGCCCGCCGGCGCGCGCCACCGCCAGCTGGCTCTGGCCATAACCGTCGGCCCCGGCCGCCCGCGCCCGCGTCTGGCGCGCGCCGTCGTAGACGATGGCGACGATCTCGCTTTCCACCACGGCGGTGGGCGCCGACAACACCAGCCGGCCCGCGTCCCGGCCCACCGTGTAGCCGGCCTCGCGCCGCGTGCTCGGCGCCAGCACCGGGTTCAGGAAGCGCCGCGTGGCCTTCTCGCCCCAGCGGCCGTGCAGGTCCTCGTAGCCC
>NZ_JCBANG010000238.1:0-306 GCF_059760905.1 Achromobacter sp. 1011811831 | reverse complement strand
CTCTCGGCCGAGGCCGCCGCCGCGCCCGAGGCCGCGCTGGCCGAGCTGAGCGCCGAGGTGTTGACCGCCGCCGTCACCGGCACCCCGCTGCTGTTGCCCTGGGCCTGGATGTTGGCCGCGTTGACCACGTGCAGCGCCGCCACGTTGACGTTGCCCGAGCTGCGCACGCCGGCCTCGCCCGGATCGATCGTGCCCAGCGGTGCGATCAGGTCGACGTCGCCGCGCGGCACTTCCGGTATCGGGTTCAGCGTGGCGATGCCCGCGCCCGCCGCAGGCGTCTGCGGCGCCATCACCACATTGCCCAGC
>NZ_JCBANG010000237.1:0-306 GCF_059760905.1 Achromobacter sp. 1011811831 | reverse complement strand
AGGTGCCGTACTGGCCCTTGAAGTCGGTCTGGGGCTTGAACACGGCCTCGCCGGCGTCCGGGTCGGTGACATCGAGCTTGCCGCTGGCGGTCAGTTCCTTGTCTTCCGTGACCGTGCCCTTGTCGTCACCCGGCTTGCTCGGAGTGATGACGGCGCCGTCGCTGGTGCCATTGACCGTGATGGTGATGGTCTGCGTGGCCTTGCCGCCATGGCCGTCGTCGACGGTCACGGTGATGGTGTCGGTCACATGCTCGCCGTCCTTGAGCGCCTTGACGTCAGGATTGGAGTTGTCGAGCTTGTAGGTCC
>NZ_JCBANG010000236.1:0-317 GCF_059760905.1 Achromobacter sp. 1011811831 | reverse complement strand
CAGCTGCCCCGCCAGCGCCAGCGCGCCCGTGGCGCCTTCCACTTCCGGCGCGCCCGCCCGCAGCGTGACGTCGCCGCCCTTGCCCGCGCGCGTCTCGCCCTTGTGCAGCACCGCGCCGCCCGAGGACGCATCGATCAGCGAGCCCGCCGCCACCGCGATGCCATGCGGCGAGTCCAGCGTCACGCGGCCACCGTCGAGCCGGCCCAGCCACGGCGAGGCCACGCCCTTGCCTTGCAGGTCCACCCAGCGGCCGCTCACGTCCAGCGCCGCGCCCTCGCGCAGCACGATGGCCGGCGCCTCGCCCGCCTTGGACAGCG
>NZ_JCBANG010000235.1:0-318 GCF_059760905.1 Achromobacter sp. 1011811831 | reverse complement strand
GCGACACGTCGCCGTCCACCACGATCAGGTCGTTCAGCGCGCCGCCCGCCACGTTGACCTCGCCGAACGAGTAATCCAGCGCGGTGCCGCTGCCCAGCGTCAGATTGCCCTTGATCGTCAGCGTGCCGGGCTCCGCGCCGTTCGAGCCGGGCGACAGCGTACTGTTGCCCGCCAGCGTCACATCGCCGCCGATCACGCCCTTGCCGCCCAGCCGGGCGTCGGTCACGGTGGTGGCCCCGGTCGCGGCCGTCTGGTCGCCGTCGATATACAGGCTGCCCGCTGATACCGTGGTCGCGCCCGTGTAGCTGTTGTTGCCGC
>NZ_JCBANG010000234.1:0-320 GCF_059760905.1 Achromobacter sp. 1011811831 | reverse complement strand
CCATCACCGGCGTGGCCGCCGGCAACGTCAAGGAAGACTCGGTCGAGGAAGTCTCCGGCCAGTTGGACAAGCACGACGTCGACGCCAAGGACACGCACACCTGGTCCGTCAACGACGCCGGCAAGGGCACCTACGGCACCTTCTCCGTCGACCAGAACGGCAAGTGGACCTATGTGCTGGACAACAAGAGCAGCCAGGTCCAGGCCCTGGCCGAAGGCCAGAAGGTCACCGACACCATCACCGTGACCGTCGATGACGGCAAGGGCGGCACCGCCACGCAAGTCATCACCGTCACCGTCACCGGCACCAACGACGCCCCG
>NZ_JCBANG010000233.1:0-327 GCF_059760905.1 Achromobacter sp. 1011811831 | reverse complement strand
TCGACGCCGACCTGATCAACGCCGGCAAGCAGACGGTCACGACGCTGCCGGGCTCGTCGATCTTCTCGTCGGCCGATTCCTTCGCGATGATCCGCGGCGGCAAGATCAACCTGGCGATCCTGGGCGCAATGCAGGTATCCGAGCAGGGCGACCTGGCCAACTGGATGATCCCGGGCAAGATGGTCAAGGGCATGGGCGGCGCGATGGACCTGGTGGCCGGCGTGGGCCGCGTGGTGGTCCTGATGGAACACGTGGCCAAGAAGAAGGACGGCACCGAGGACATCAAGCTGCTGCCGGCGTGCAACCTGCCGCTGACCGGCGTGGGCG
>NZ_JCBANG010000232.1:0-340 GCF_059760905.1 Achromobacter sp. 1011811831 | reverse complement strand
CAGCAATACCTATGCGCATGGGGGGGGCATCAGCGGTACCGGCTCGGTCACGCAACTGGGCAGCGGCACGACCGTCCTGACCGCCAACAATACCTACACCGGCGGCACCATGATCACGGGTGGCACGCTGCAACTGGGTGCGGGCGGCGCGACGGGCAGCATCGCGGGCAACGTGAGCAACAATGGCACGCTGGCCTTCAACCGCGGCGACATCTACGCCTACGGCGGGGTCGTCAGCGGCTCCGGCGCCGTTGCGCAGCGGGGCGCGGGCGTCACGGTGTTCAGCGGCAACAACAGCTACACGGGCGCGACCACGGTATCAGCGGGCAGCCTGTATATC
>NZ_JCBANG010000231.1:0-341 GCF_059760905.1 Achromobacter sp. 1011811831 | reverse complement strand
TCGATCTGCTTGCCCACCACCTTCAGGCCATTGATGAACGCCGCCGACACGCAGATCGCCGTGCCATGCTGGTCGTCGTGGAACACCGGGATCTTCATCCGCTCGCGCAGCTTGCGCTCGACCGTGAAGCACTCCGGCGCCTTGATGTCCTCCAGGTTGATCCCGCCGAACGTCGCCTCCAGCCCGGCGATGATCTCCACCAGCTTGTCCGGATCCGTCTCGTTGATCTCGATGTCGTACACATCCAGGCCGGCGAACTTCTTGAACAGCACCGCCTTGCCTTCCATCACCGGCTTGGACGCCAGCGCGCCGATATTGCCCAGGCCCAGCACCGCCGTGCC
>NZ_JCBANG010000230.1:0-343 GCF_059760905.1 Achromobacter sp. 1011811831 | reverse complement strand
CGCCAGGCCGCGGGCAATGCCGCCTCGGGCGTGCCGGACGGCCTGGCCGCCGGCGGGCTGCAGGTCGACACGCAGGCGCTCACGCGCGGCTGGACCCATGCCGAGGCGCCCCGGTCCAGCACCGAGAGCGGCCGCACGACGGTCACCATCAACCAGACCGCCGACCGCGCCATCCTCAACTGGCAGACCTTCAACGTCGGCCGCGACACCACGGTAGACTTCCGCCAGCAGGCCGAGTGGGCGGTGCTGAACCGGGTCAACGACCCGGCCGGCCGTCCCAGCCAGATCCAGGGGCAGATCAAGGCGCCGGGCACGGTGCTGATCGTCAACCGCAACGGCGTGG
>NZ_JCBANG010000229.1:0-343 GCF_059760905.1 Achromobacter sp. 1011811831 | reverse complement strand
CCACGCCGTTGCGGTTGACGATCAGCACCGTGCCCGGCGCCTTGATCTGCCCCTGGATCTGGCTGGGACGGCCGGCCGGGTCGTTGACCCGGTTCAGCACCGCCCACTCGGCCTGCTGGCGGAAGTCCACCGTGGTGTCGCGGCCGACGTTGAAGGTCTGCCAGTTGAGGATGGCGCGGTCGGCGGTCTGGTTGATGGTGACCGTCGTGCGGCCGTTCTCGGTGCTGGACCGGGGCGCCTCGGCATGGGTCCAGCCGCGCGTGAGCGCCTGCGTGTCGACCTGCAGCCCGCCGGCGGCCAGGCCGTCCGGCACGCCCGAGGCGGCATTGCCCGCGGCCTGGCG
>NZ_JCBANG010000228.1:0-344 GCF_059760905.1 Achromobacter sp. 1011811831 | reverse complement strand
AGCAGGCTCAAGGTCTGCCGCTGCGCCTCGCCGGGAAAGAAATCGATGCGCGCCACCTGCTCGAAGCGGCGCACGAGCGGCTGGAGCTTGCGTGCGGCGGCGGCGCCATCCAGGGATGTCAGGCTCCGCCCGAGTTCCTTGATCTCCTCGGCGATGCCGGCGTACTCCTCGCCCCGGTCGAACAGGGCGCGCAGCGCGGCCTCCTGGGCTTCCTCGCACCCCGAGAGTCGATAGACCTCGCCGCTGCCCCCGACTTCCACCGCCTGCGCCGCCACTTCGTCCAGCGCCGCGGCACTGTCGGCCGAGTCAGGCAGCAGGTAGACCCCATCGCGCAGCGTCGCGCA
>NZ_JCBANG010000227.1:0-363 GCF_059760905.1 Achromobacter sp. 1011811831 | reverse complement strand
AAGGCCCCTGGGGGCAGAAATTCCCGACGATCCGCGCCGCGTGGCGCAGCGCCTGGGATCGCGTGATTCCCTTCTTCGCATTTCCGCCAGAGGTGCGCCGAGTGATTTATACGACCAACGCCATCGAGAGCATCAATGCCCAGTTGCGCAAGATCATCAAGACGCGAGGTCATTTCCCGTCCGACGATGCCGCAACAAAGCTGATCTGGCTGGCCCTGCGCAATATCACCGCTGATTGGGGACGGCCAGCTCGCGATTGGAAGCAGGCCATGAACCAATTCGCTATCCTCTATCAGGAACGGTTTATCAGGCCTTCCGTGTAGTTCCTAAGCCCGCCTTGAACACAGAATTTCTGACACTCCC
>NZ_JCBANG010000226.1:0-372 GCF_059760905.1 Achromobacter sp. 1011811831 | reverse complement strand
GCGGCCTTGGCGCCGAAGTCCATGTGGTAGCTGTGCTCGTACATGTCGAGGGCGATCAGCGGCGTGGCGCCGGCCAGGTTGTGGGCGTGGTCGGCGGCCCAGGCATTCACGAGACGCCTGCGGCGCGGGCTCCACACCAGCAGGGTCCAGCCGGAGCCGCCGCCCTGGGCCTTGCCCATGGCCGTGAACTCGGTGCGCCAGGCGTCCACGGAGCCGAAGTCCCGCTCGATGGCCGCTTTCAGCGCCCCGTCGGGGTCGCCCCCCGTGCCGCCGAGGGAATCGAAGTACACCTCGTGCAGGATCATCGAACCGCTGGCGATCATCTCCTCGCGCTTGAGGCCGTTGATCTCGAACACCGGGGCGCTGGCCCAG
>NZ_JCBANG010000225.1:0-372 GCF_059760905.1 Achromobacter sp. 1011811831 | reverse complement strand
TACGACGGCGCGCGCCAGACGCGGGCGCGGGCGGCCGGGGCCGACGGTTATGGCCAGAGCCAGCTGGCGGTGGCGCGCGCCGGCGGGCTGGCGCTGGGCAACTACGGCGCGCTGGGCCGGGTCAACGTCTTCAATACCGACGTCAAGCTCGGCCGCTACGCCGATATCACCTTGGCGATGGCGGCGGGCGACGCGCTGGCGGCCGAGCGCGTCGGCACCGTGTGGCTGGACAGCGGGCGGCTGTCCGACATGGGCCTGGGCGGGCTGGACCTGGCGACCGGCGGCGCGCTGACGGTGGCCGAGGCGGTGGCGCTGGCCGACGGCGGGCAGGTGGCGCTGACGGCGGGCCGGATCGACGCGCAGGCCGGCATC
>NZ_JCBANG010000224.1:0-373 GCF_059760905.1 Achromobacter sp. 1011811831 | reverse complement strand
CCAAGGGCAGCATCGTGCTGGCGCCGGACTCGGTCACGGCGGTGCTGATCGATGACGACGGCAGCACGGCGCTGGACAGCCAGCGCAACGCGCTGATCAAGGAGTCGGCCGAGCAGGACCTGCTGCGTTACCGGCAGGCGCCGGGCGCGTTCGACAACCTGTCGCGCCTGTCGGACCGGCGCGACCAGTCGCGCATCGAGATCGTCAGCGGCGGCGACATCCAGTTCCAGGGCGGCTCGCTGGCGTTGGCCACGGGCGGGCAGATCGCGGCCACGGCGGCGCGGCGCAGCTTCGTGGCGCAGGGCGCCGAGCTGGACGTGGCCGGCGCGGTGGGCGTGCGGATCGCGATGGCGTCCAACAGCGTCAAGATCAA
>NZ_JCBANG010000223.1:0-409 GCF_059760905.1 Achromobacter sp. 1011811831 | reverse complement strand
GGATCGAGGGCACCGAAGGCGCCAAGTTCTGGATGAAGGTCTTCAATGATCTGAAGACCCGAGGCGTGGGCGATATCCTGATCGCCGTGACCGATGGCTTGAAGGGCATGCCCGAGGCCCTGGCCGCTGTCTTTCCCGCGACCACGCTGCAAACCTGCATCGTGCATCTGATCCGCAACAGCCTGGATTATGCGACTTGGAAGGACCGCAAGGCGCTTGCCGCAGCCATTCGGCCGATCTATACCGCCACGAGCGCCGAGACAGCCGAGGCTGAGCTTGATGCCTTCTCCGAAGGCCCCTGGGGGCAGAAATTCCCGACGATCCGCGCCGCGTGGCGCAGCGCCTGGGATCGCGTGATTCCCTTCTTCGCATTTCCGCCAGAGGTGCGCCGAGTGATTTATACGACCAA
>NZ_JCBANG010000222.1:0-422 GCF_059760905.1 Achromobacter sp. 1011811831 | reverse complement strand
CCTCGGCATCGGTCGGGAAGGGGCCGATGCCCAGCAGGCCGTTCTCCGATTGCAGCCACACTTCCATGCCGGCCGGCACGTGGTTGGCCACCAGGGTGGGCAGGCCGATGCCCAGGTTCACATAAAAACCGTCTTGCAGCTCGCGCGCGGCGCGCGCCGCCATTTCATCGCGGGTCCATGCCATGTCCGTTCTCCTCAGGCCGGGCGAGTGGTGCGTTGTTCGATGCGCTTTTCCGGCGTGGCGTTCAGCACGATCCGTTGCACATAGATGCCGGGCAGGTGGACCTGATCGGGGTCCAGGCTGCCGGTCTCGACGATCTGCTCGACCTCGACCACGGTGATCTTGCCGGCCATCGCCACGTTCGGGTTGAAGTTGCGCGCGGTCTTGCGGAACACCAGGTTGCCGCTGCGGTCGGCGATGT
>NZ_JCBANG010000221.1:0-427 GCF_059760905.1 Achromobacter sp. 1011811831 | reverse complement strand
GCCACCGTGCTCAGGTGGTCATACACGCCTTCCGTCTTGTTGGTCGCCTGGCCATCCAGCGCCTTCAGCGCCGCGTCCCGCTGCCCGTCCAGACCGGTGAGCGCCGACGACTCCAGCACCACGGCGGTAACGCTGCCCTCGCCCAGCGCCACGCTGCCGCTCTCATCGCTCGCGCGGTTCAGCAGGTGGATGGCGCCGCGCGCGCCGATGTCGGTGCTGGCCACCAGCACGCCGTCCTGCCGCACCTGGCGACCGGCCAGCGTGATGTCGCCGGTGGCGGCGCTGATCAGGCCTCTGTTGCGCACCAGCCCTGCCGTGCTGCCGGCCTTGATCGTCGTGCCAACCTCGTTGCCAGTGGTCGTCGACTTGACGTTGCCGTCGGTGCCGTAGCCCTTGCGGATGTAGAAGTCGTCGCCCGCCGCCAGCG
>NZ_JCBANG010000220.1:0-440 GCF_059760905.1 Achromobacter sp. 1011811831 | reverse complement strand
GTCCTCGGGCGGCGCGGTGCTGCACAAGGGCGAGACGCGCGCGGGCAAGGGCGGCGACGTCACGCTGCGGGCGGGCGCGCCGGAAGTGGAAGGCGCCACGGGCGCGCTGGCGCTGGCGGGGCAGCTGCGGGGCTATGGCATGGCCGGCGGCGGCACGCTGACGCTGGAGACGGACGGGAAGGTGGTGATCGGCGGGGCCGATGCGCTGGCCTACAGGCCGACCCATACTCCGACCGGCGCGGCGCAGCCCCAGGCCTTGCTGCTCGATCCGTCGCTGCTGCGCGCGGGCTTCGCGAAATACGACATCAACGGCCGTGACGGCCTGCGCGTGGCCGAGGGCGCGACGCTGGACGTGGCGATGCCGGTGTACCGATACGAGCCGGGCAGCGAGGCCACGGGCCAGCGGCCGGCGCCGGCGCTGCTGCTGGCGCCGGTGTACC
>NZ_JCBANG010000219.1:0-450 GCF_059760905.1 Achromobacter sp. 1011811831 | reverse complement strand
GCGGTGGCGCTGGCCGCGGCCGTGGCTTTGTGGGCTGCGCCGGCGGCGAAGCTGGTGGAAACGGTCGTTCAAGGCCAGGCATCGGTGCTGCTCATCTTCGCCTCGGGCCTGAAGGCTGGCTTGCTCACCTTCGGCGGCGCCTACACGGCGATCCCGTTCGTTCGCAACGACGCCGTCGGGCGCGGATGGATGACGGATGGGCAGTTCCTGGACGGCCTGGCACTGTCCGGTGTGCTGCCGGCACCCCTCATCATCTTCGCCACGTTCGTCGGCTATGTGGCAGGGGGGCCGATCGGGGCGGTGGCCATGACGGTGGGTGTCTTTCTTCCGGCCTTTGCGTTCTCGCTGATTTTCTACGACCGGCTGGAGGCGGTCGTGGAGAACAAACGGCTGCACGCGTTCCTGGACGGCGTCGCGGCCGGCGTAGTCGGCCTGATCGGCGCAACCACC
>NZ_JCBANG010000218.1:0-514 GCF_059760905.1 Achromobacter sp. 1011811831 | reverse complement strand
CAGCTGCCCCGCCAGCGCCAGCGCGCCCGTGGCGCCTTCCACTTCCGGCGCGCCCGCCCGCAGCGTGACGTCGCCGCCCTTGCCCGCGCGCGTCTCGCCCTTGTGCAGCACCGCGCCGCCCGAGGACACATCGATCAGCGAGCCCGCCGCCACCGCGATGCCATGCGGCGAGTCCAGCGTCACGCGGCCGCCGTCGAGCCGGCCCAGCCACGGCGAGGCCACGCCCTTGCCTTGCAGGTCCACCCAGCGGCCGCTCACGTCCAGCGCCGCGCCCTCGCGCAGCACGATGGCCGGCGCCTCGCCCGCCTTGGACAGCGCGCGCGCCTTGACGCTCGCGTCCGGCGACACGAAGGTGTTGCCCAGCGTGATGGCCCCGCCCCGCGTCGAGATGCCGGCCTGCGCGTCGATCCGGCCCGCCGTCAGCGCCACCTGCCCGCCGTCGGCCAGCGCCACCGCCTCGGCCACCGTCAGCGCGCCGCCGGTCGCCAGGTCCAGCCCGCCCAGGCCCATGTCG
>NZ_JCBANG010000217.1:0-525 GCF_059760905.1 Achromobacter sp. 1011811831 | reverse complement strand
CCAAGGCCATCCAGCAGCTCGGCGCCAAGGACTCGCTGACCGAGAAATTCACGGTCACGACCGCTGACGGCACCACCGGCCAGGTCGTCATCACCATCAACGGCACCAACGACAAGCCGACCATCACGGGCCTGGCCACCGGCGACGTCAAGGAAGACGGCACGCTGACCACCACCGGCCAGCTGACCCAGCACGACATCGACGCCACTGACAAGCACACCTGGTCCGTCAACAACGACGGCAAGGGCCAGTACGGCACCTTCACCGTCGATGCCACCGGCAAGTGGACCTATGTGCTGGACAACAAGAGCGCCCAGGTGCAGGCCCTGGCCGAAGGCCAGAAGGTCACCGACACCATCACCGTCACCGTCGACGACGGCAACGGCGGCACCGCCACTCAGGTCATCACCGTCACCATCACCGGCACCAACGACGCGGCCGTCATCACCCCGAGCAAGCCGGGCGACGACGCCGGTTCGGTCAAGGAAGACGACAAGCTCACCACCGGCGGCAAGCTGGATGTCA
>NZ_JCBANG010000216.1:0-525 GCF_059760905.1 Achromobacter sp. 1011811831 | reverse complement strand
CCAAGGCCATCCAGCAGCTCGGCGCCAAGGACTCGCTGACCGAGAAATTCACGGTCACGACCGCTGACGGCACCACCGGCCAGGTCGTCATCACCATCAACGGCACCAACGACAAGCCGACCATCACCGGCCTGGCCACGGGTGCCGTCAAGGAAGACGGGCAGCTGACCACCTCCGGCCAGCTGACCCAGCACGACATCGACGCCACTGACAAGCACACCTGGTCCGTCAACGACAACGGCAAGGGCCAGTACGGCACCTTCACCGTCGACGGCACCGGCAAGTGGACCTACACGCTGAACAACGGCGACGCCAAGGTCCAGGCGCTGGCCGAAGGCCAGAAGGTCACCGACACCATCACCGTCACCGTCGACGACGGCAACGGCGGCACCGCCACGCAGGTCATCACCGTCACCATCACCGGCACCAACGACGCGGCCGTCATCACCCCGAGCAAGCCGGGCGACGACGCCGGTTCGGTCAAGGAAGACGACAAGCTCACCACCGGCGGCAAGCTGGATGTCA
>NZ_JCBANG010000215.1:0-609 GCF_059760905.1 Achromobacter sp. 1011811831 | reverse complement strand
AGCTCGACAACAACGATCCCAAGGTCCAGGCCCTGGGCGTGGGCGAGAAGCTGGTCGAGACCTTTGAAGTCGTCACCGCCGACGGCACCAAGGGCACGGTCACCGTCACCATCAATGGCACCAACGATGCCCCGGTCATCAGCGGCCAGGCCACCGGCGAAGTCACCGATGGCGGCAGCACCAGCACCACGGGTCAGCTCGGCAAGACCGACGTCGACGTCAACGACACCCACACCTGGTCCGTCAGCAACGACGGCAAGGGCAAGTACGGCACCTTCACGGTCGACCAGACCGGCAAGTGGACCTATAACCTGGACGGCGCCAACACGTCCGTCAAGGAACTGAAGACCGGCGAGTCCATCACCGAGACCTTCACCGTCTACGTGGACGACGGCAAGGGCGGCAAGACGCCCGAAACCATCACCGTCAAGATCAATGGCACCAACGACGGCGCCATCATCACCCCGAGCAAGCCGGGTGACGACAAGGGTTCCGTCACCGAAGACGACAAGCTCACCGCCAACGGCAAGCTGGACGTGGTCGACCCCGACAAGGGCGAAGCCGTGTTCAAGCCCCAGACCGACACCGCCGGCACGCATGGCAAGTTCT
>NZ_JCBANG010000214.1:0-630 GCF_059760905.1 Achromobacter sp. 1011811831 | reverse complement strand
TCTTCCGGCCTTTGCGTTCTCGCTGATTTTCTACGACCGGCTGGAGGCGGTCGTGGAGAACAAACGGCTGCACGCGTTCCTGGACGGCGTCGCGGCCGGCGTAGTCGGCCTGATCGGCGCAACCACCCTCGACCTGGCGCAGGTCACGGCTGAACGTGTGCCATCGCTGACGGTGGGCATGTCGATCTTCGCCGCAGGCTTGGCATTCCTTTATGCCTGGAAGAACAAGCTCAACGTCGTCGTCGTGATCCTCGCGGCGGGATTGGCGGGCTGGCTGGTGTTTCCGAACCAAGGCTGAATCTGATCGAGTCAGCCTTCGTCGCGCCGTTTCCGATCCACCCTACTGAGGAAGCCAAGATGCCTTACGAACTGAAGCCCCTTTCTTGCGATCCGGCCAAACTCACCGGCCTGTCCGAGAAGCTCATCGTCAGCCACTGGGAAAACAACTACGGCGGGGCGGTCAAGCGCCTCAATGCCATCGAGCAGCGCCTGGCCGAATTGACCTGGGCCAGCGCCCCGGTGTTCGAGATCAACGGCCTCAAGCGCGAGGAGATGATCGCCAGCGGTTCGATGATCCTGCACGAGGTGTACTTCGATTCCCTCGGCGGCACGGGGGGCGACCCCGACGGG
>NZ_JCBANG010000213.1:0-630 GCF_059760905.1 Achromobacter sp. 1011811831 | reverse complement strand
TCTTCCGGCCTTTGCGTTCTCGCTGATTTTCTACGACCGGCTGGAGGCGGTCGTGGAGAACAAACGGCTGCACGCGTTCCTGGACGGCGTCGCGGCCGGCGTAGTCGGCCTGATCGGCGCAACCACCATCGACTTGGCGCAGGTCACTGCTGAACGTGTCCCATCGTTGACGGTGGGCATGTCGATCTTCGCCGCAGCCTTGGCATTCCTTTATGCCTGGAAGAACAAGCTCAACGTCGTCGTCGTGATCCTCGCGGCTGGATTGGCGGGGTGGCTGGTGTTTCCGAACCAAGGCTGAACCTGATCGAACCAGCCTTCGTCGCGCCGTTCTTACCTACCTTGTTTGAGGAAACCAAGATGCCTTACGAACTGAAACCTCTTTCATGCGATCCGGCCAAACTCACCGGCCTGTCCGAGAAACTCATCGTCAGCCACTGGGAGAACAACTACGGCGGGGCGGTGAAGCGCCTCAATGCCATCGAGCAGCGCCTGGCCGAATTGAACTGGGCCAGCGCCCCGGTGTTCGAGATCAACGGCCTCAAGCGCGAGGAGATGATCGCCAGCGGTTCGATGATCCTGCACGAGGTGTACTTCGATTCCCTCGGCGGCACGGGGGGCGACCCCGACGGG
>NZ_JCBANG010000212.1:0-639 GCF_059760905.1 Achromobacter sp. 1011811831 | reverse complement strand
AGAACTTGCCATGCGTGCCGGCGGTGTCGGTCTGGGGCTTGAACACGGCTTCGCCCTTGTCGGGGTCGACCACGTCCAGCTTGCCGTTGGCGGTGAGCTTGTCGTCTTCGGTGACGGAACCCTTGTCATCGCCCGGCTTGCTCGGGGTGATGATGGCGCCGTCGTTGGTGCCATTGATCTTGACGGTGATGGTCTCGGGGGTCTTGCCGCCCTTGCCATCGTCCACGTAGACGGTGAAGGTCTCGGTGATGGACTCGCCGGTCTTCAGGCCCTTGACGTCGGTGTTGGCGCCGTCCAGGTTGTAGGTCCACTTGCCGGTCTGATCGACCGTGAAAGTGCCGTACTTGCCCTTGCCGTCGTTGCTGACGGACCAGGTGTGGGTGTCGTTGACGTCGACGTCGGTCTTGCCGAGCTGGCCGGTGGTGCTGGTGTTGCCGCCATCGGTGACTTCGCCGGAGGCCTGGCCGCTGATGACCGGGGCATCGTTGGTGCCATTGATGGTGACGGTGACCGTGCCCTTGGTGCCGTCGGCGGTGACGACTTCGAAGGTCTCGACCAGCTTCTCGCCCACGCCCAGGGCCTGGACCTTGGGATCGTTGTTGTCGAGCTCGTACTTCCAGTTGCCGTTGGCGTCGATCG
>NZ_JCBANG010000211.1:0-653 GCF_059760905.1 Achromobacter sp. 1011811831 | reverse complement strand
CACCAGCCGGCCCGCGTCCCGGCCCACCGTGTAGCCGGCCTCGCGCCGCGTGCTCGGCGCCAGCACCGGGTTCAGGAAGCGCCGCGTGGCCTTCTCGCCCCAGCGGCCGTGCAGGTCCTCGTAGCCCCGGTACAGGCCCGCGTAGACCCGGTCCGCCGGCGCGCTGGAGGCTTCGTACAAGCGTCCGTCCGCGCCGCGCAGCCAGCTCAGGTTGATCACGCCCTCGGCCACGTCCAGCGTGCCGCCGGCCAGGTTCATCCGCGAGCCCGACTGCGCCACCACTTCCTTGCCGCCCAGCGTCACCGTGCCGCCCTGCGCGGCCCACTCGCCGATGCCGTGGCCCAGGTTGGCCAGGTAGCCGCCCACCTCCAGCAGGCCGCCGGCCGTGTACCAGCGCTCGCCCTCGTGGCCGCCCACGCCCGCCGCCACCGGGATCAGGCTGCGCCGGTCCACCCACAGCTCGCCGTTGAACAGCTTGGCCGCGTCGCGGTTGTTGGGCGCGTCGCGCAGCTCGTTGCCCTGCACGTTGATCTTGACGCTGTTGGACGCCATCGCGATCCGCACGCCCACCGCGCCGGCCACGTCCAGCTCGGCGCCCTGCGCCACGAAGCTGCGCCGCGCCGCCGTGGCCGCGATCTGCCCGCCCGTGGCCA
>NZ_JCBANG010000210.1:0-678 GCF_059760905.1 Achromobacter sp. 1011811831 | reverse complement strand
TTATGGAACGCAGTCAGTGGTGACCTTTGATTCAGCAAATGTGACTCGTGCGTCTAGCGAGACACGTCCCACGAACGTCGCTTTCGCTCCACGGATTCATATCTGATGTCTGCTTCACTGCAAATGCGAGAGCGTTGGCCACGCGCCAACTGGGCGCGTTCCAGAGCCATAGCCACGCCCAAAACTCGGAGACGCTTGACCGTACAGGCAACGCCAATGCAGCCGGCGGCACGCTACTTGCAGTCCGCAATGTGGGGAATGGCCTGGTGACTCTGGCATCTGGTGGCGCCGAAACTCGACCAGTAAACACGGCGTATCACCCTCGAATTCATGCTTGAAATTAAGCGTGGATTCGGGGGTGAAAAGCGACGTTGACGGGACGAGTTTCTTTCCCACCGGCGGCGCTCGTCCCCCGCCCCACTACATACCCGGAGCTGCCAACTCCGTTGCTGACCAGGTTGGACAGACCGCTGAACGTGTCCCATGTCCCGTTGATGAGTGTGTGGATATGGCTGGCGAAGTCACCAGCCTGGCGGCTGCCCATAGGTCTTGCATTTGCAGTGAAGCAGACATCAGATATGAATCCGTGGAGCGAAAGCGACGTTCGTGGGACGTGTCTCGCTAGACGCACGAGTCACATTTGCTGAATCAAAGGTCACCACTGACTGCGTTCCATAA
>NZ_JCBANG010000209.1:0-678 GCF_059760905.1 Achromobacter sp. 1011811831 | reverse complement strand
AAGGAGTATGTATGCCTCGCACCCCGAAGTCCAAGCTGGCGGATCTGCCGGCTATTCCCCCTGAGCTGTTGGAGTCGTTCGGCAACGGCCCGATGACGGCCGAAGCCATCAACGCCGCCTCTCTGGCTTTCAAGAAGGCATTGATTGAGCGAGCACTCGCAGGAGAGATGAACCATCATCTAGGCTATCCGAGCGGTGCGGCCAAGCCGGCCGATGTCGCTAACCAGCGCAATGGCAAGGGCGCCAAGACGGTGCTCACCGAGGAAGGCCCCGTGCGTATCGAGGTGCCGCGCGACCGCGATGGCAGCTTCGCGCCGCTGCTTATCCCCAAGCACGAACGGCGTTTTACCGGTTTTGACGACAAGATCGTCGCCATGTACGCCCGAGGCATGACGGTGCGCGAGATCCAGGGATTTCTGCTGGAGCAATATGCCACCGAGGTCTCTCCGGAGTTCATCAGTTCAGTGACCGATGAAGTCATGGCCGAGGTCACCGCCTGGCAGTCTCGGCCTCTGGAACCGATGTATCCAGTTGTTTTCTTTGACGCGCTACGGGTCAAGATCCGCCAGGATGCGGTCGTACGCAACAAGGCCATCTACCTGGCGCTGGGTGTGTTGCCCGATGGTTCACGCGACATTCTTGGCCTTTGGATCGAGGGCACCGAAGGCGCCAAGTTCT
>NZ_JCBANG010000208.1:0-694 GCF_059760905.1 Achromobacter sp. 1011811831 | reverse complement strand
AATGGATGTGGTCCTACAATCACGAACGCCCAAATATGGCACTGGGCGGCTTCACCCCCAAACAGCGGCTAGCCATGGCTGCATAGCGTTCCTACTTCTGGCAATCGCTAAGAATGGGGGGATTACCCACGACGTGGATTTGGGACGGTCGCAAATCAAGATTCAGGTCGCCGAAGACGAGGACCAAGTCGGCCCTGACCGTTCCGTGAAGAACTTAGCCACAACCCGCAGGATACCGATTCACCCGGTACTGATTGAACTGGGGTTCCTGGATTTCATTCGGTCCATTTTGCGCCATTACACGAACGGCCCGCTATTCCCGGCAGCACTACCCGAACCGGGCGGAAAGTCTCCCAAATGGGGCCGTGCCTACGAGCAGCCATTCCTGCGCTTTATGCGCGATACGCAGCAACTCGGACATGGTTACGGAAACCACAGCTTCCGACACGCACTGGAAGACAGGATTCGGGCGGCAAACGTAGAGCAGCCTTGGCCAGAAGGGCTGGCGCGAGCCTACACTGGTCGCGCAACGACTCGTGCCCAGGACAAAGCCGTGACCCGTGAGGAAGTGACCTGCTCTGAGAAATTCGTGCCAACAGGTATTTGAGAGAATAGCTTCCAACGCAAGAGGGAAGCGAGATGAAGAAGGCGAGGTACAGCGAAGAGCAGATCGTGCGGATTCTGCGCGAGGCGG
>NZ_JCBANG010000207.1:0-777 GCF_059760905.1 Achromobacter sp. 1011811831 | reverse complement strand
GGCCGTGGCCGCGCAGCAGGCGGCGCAGGCCGCCGCGCGGGCGGCGGCGGCCGCCAATGGCGCCGGCGTGCCGGACGGACTGACGCCGGGCGGCCTGTGGGCGGCCGAGGGCGCGCAGGCCAAATGGGAAGGCGCCAAGACGCCGCAGAAGAGCGCGGCCGATGGCCGCCAGGTCGTGACCATCGAGCAAACGCAGTCGCGCGCCATCCTGAACTGGGACACCTTCAACGTCGGCCGCGACACCACGCTGCAATTCAAGCAGAACGCGTCCGACGCGGTGCTGAACCGCGTGGTCGGCGCGTCCGCGAAGCCCAGCGAGATCCATGGCGCCATCAAGGCCGACGGCACCGTGCTGGTGGTCAACCAGAACGGCGTGATCTTCACCGGCACCAGCCAGGTCAACGCGCGCAACCTGGTGGCGGCTGCCGCCACCATCACCGACGAGCAGTTCCGCGACAAGGGCATCCATGCCGATGCCGAAGGCCGGCAGCCCACGTTCAAGGACGCGCTGGGCAAGATCGAGCTGCGGCCGGGCGCGAGCATCGCCACGCACGAGCCGGGCAGCGCCACGCGCGGCGGCGGCTATGTGCTGCTGCTGGGCAGCGAGGTCGACAACGCCGGCCAGATCGCCACGCCGCGCGGGCAGGCCACGCTGGCGGCGGGCGACGACTTCTACATCCGCAAGGGCTACGGCACCGACGGCAACGTCAAGTCGACGACCACTGGCAACGAGGTTGGCACGACGATCAAGGCCGGCAGCACGGCAGGGCTGGTGCG
>NZ_JCBANG010000206.1:0-803 GCF_059760905.1 Achromobacter sp. 1011811831 | reverse complement strand
GGCAAGGCGGGACGCGGCCGCGTGCTGATGACGGCAGGCGCCTCGCTGATCGGGCTCGCCTTCGCCGGACTGGCCCATGCCCTGCCGACGGGCGGAGCGGTAGTCGACGGCAAGGGCACGATCCAGGCCGAAGGCCAGCAGATGATCGTGGACCAGCAGAGCCACAAGCTGATCACCAACTGGGAGAGCTTCAACGTCGGCGCCCAGGAAGGCGTCACCTTCCGCCAGCCCGACCAGAACGCGATCGCGCTGAACCGCGTCATCGGCAATGAAGGCAGCAGCATCCTGGGCCGCATCGACGCCAACGGCCAGGTCTTCCTGGTGAACCCGAACGGCGTGCTGTTCGGCCAGGGCGCGCAGGTCAACGTGGGCAGCCTGGTCGCCTCGACCCTGGACATCGGCAACGAGGACTTCAAGGCGGATCGCTACGTGTTCAGCGGCGACTCGGCTGCGCACGTCGTCAACGCGGGCGCGATCACAGCCGCCACGGGCGGCGCCGTGGAGTTGCTGGGAGCGCAAGTCAGCAACACTGGCACGATCCAGGCCCCCGAAGGCCACGTCGGCTTGGCTGGCGCCACCAGCGTCCGCCTGCACTTCGACAATGGCAGCCCCGTCTTCCTGCAGATCGATCGCGGCGCGACGGACGCGCTGGCTCACAACAGCGGAGTGATCAAAACGGCGAGCGGCGCTGCACAACTGAGCGCGAACGCGACCAACACGGCCCTGCGCACCGTGGTCAACAACGAAGGCACCATCGAAGCCACGACCCTGAAGGCCGACAAGATCGGCATGATCTACCTGCA
>NZ_JCBANG010000205.1:0-811 GCF_059760905.1 Achromobacter sp. 1011811831 | reverse complement strand
CACTGCAAATGCGCGGGCGCTGGGAAGTTATCAAACGGATGCGTTGCAACGGCTCATCGGCAACGTCGCAAATATCCAGTCTGTATTCGCTACCACTGGCGGGGCGTTTTATACGAGCCCGGCAGGAAATGGGGCGGTGGGAGGAGGATCAGCCGTGCCTTTCGATGCGGTCCTATTTGATTCTGGACGCAACACCAGGGCCTCGAAGGAAACCCGTTCGGTAAACGCCGCATACCACCCCCGCATCCACGCTTGACGTCCGTGTCACTGCAAATGCGCGGGCGCTGGGAAGCAGACAAGCGCACAGGTTCCAGCAGCACCAGCATGCATTTTCGCGAGTGCCCGACGGTGTCACAGGAGGCTCGGCCGGCGGGGTCGGTTTCCTGCTCACCGGCTCGGGTGGCGGCTCCATTACGGACCCATCCGGAGGCACCGAGACCAGACCTACGAATACCGCCTACCACCCGAGGCTCCACGCATGACCGTCTGCCCCACTGCAAATGCCAGGATGGTAGGAGCACGTCAGACAGACGCAAGTCAACGCATTGTGGGTGGCATGTATCTCCGTCCAATCACCACGACAGAAGCGCAGATCTTGAACGCCCCAACTGGTGCGTTCAATGTACTTGTGGGGCAGGGCAGTCCCGGCGCATCGCGTGTGGCAATGGATCAATCCCCGAACGCTTATGGAACGCAGTCAGTGGTGACCTTTGATTCAGCAAATGTGACTCGTGCGTCTAGCGAGACACGTCCCACGAACGTCGCTTTCGCTCCACGGATTCATATCTGATGTCTGCTTCACTGCAAATGC
>NZ_JCBANG010000204.1:0-880 GCF_059760905.1 Achromobacter sp. 1011811831 | reverse complement strand
GAGGTCGCCATCGGCGGCGAGCGTGCCGGACAGGGCCGCATCGCGGCCGGCCTTCAGTTGCGCCGCGCCCGCCGAAACCGTGGATCCGCTCGCGCGCAGGTCGCGCGTGGCGGTGATGTCGATGCCGAGTCCTTGCGTCTTGCTGGCCGCGCCCAGCAGCACGTCATTGCCCGCCAATCGCAGCGTGCCGCCGTAAGCCAGCGCGCTGCCATCCAGGCGCAGCTCGCGCGCCGCGTCGATGGACAGGCTGGTGTCGCTCAGGGCCGAGCCAGCAAGCGTCACGCCCTCGCCCGCGCGTATCCCCATGGCCTGGCCCGATTGCAGGCGCGCGCCGGCAGTCGTGGACAGCTCGCCGCCGGCCTCGGCTTGCAGCGTGCGCGCGGCCGAGATCTGGCCGGGCAATTGGATGTCGCGGCCGGCTTGCAGCGTCAGCGCGCCCTTGGCGGAGACCAGGCCGACCGATTGCGTGCTGGCGGCGGTCTCGGTGCTTGCGCCTGCGCCCGAGCCGTTGCTCGTGCCTGCGCCGTTGCCGGCAGTGCCGCCGGTGCTTCCGGTGTTGCCGCCGTTATTGCCGCTGCCGTTACTTCCGTTATTGCCACCGGTGCCGCCATTGTTGTTGCCGGTGCCGCCCGTATTGCCGTTGTTGTTGCTGCCCGTGCCGTTGTTGCCATTGCCCGAGCCGCTATCCGCCACCGTGCCCGCGCGCAGATTGCGCCCGGCCTGCACCCGAATATCCTGATTGCCCATCACCAGCGATCCCGCCATCGCCAGATCCTGGCCCGCCGCCACGCGCATCGCGTCCTGCGTCTGCAAGCTGCCGCGCGCGCTCACCGACACATCGCCGGCGGCATCCACCGTCAGCGCCTGGCCCGCGCTCACC
>NZ_JCBANG010000203.1:0-888 GCF_059760905.1 Achromobacter sp. 1011811831 | reverse complement strand
GTGCCGGCCTTGATGTTCAAGAGGCCATTGGCGACCGTCTTGCCGTTCACCACGGTGTCGGCATTGGACGACAGGCGGATATCCTGCTCGCCCGAGATCGTGCCGTCCGCCTGCAGCTTGCCGCCGGCCTGGGCTTGCAGCAGGCCGCTGGCCTGCAGATTGCCCGTCGCGCCCAGCGTCAGCCCCTGGCCCGCCGTCAGCGACAGCGCGCCGCCATAGGCCATGGCGCTGCCGTCCACGCGCAGGTCCGTGCCCGAAGCCAGCGTCATGCCGGCATTGGTCTCGGCCAGGCCGGCCAGCGTCAGCGCCTTGCCGGCGTCCAGGCGCAGCGCGCCCTTGGCTTGCAGCTTCGCGTCCGCGCCGGCCGCGATCTTGCCGATCGCATCGACGGACAGCGGACCGCCCGCCAGCAGCTTGCCGTCGATGGCCGCGTCGCCCGCCGCGCTGATGGTCAGCGCTTGCAGCGACGCCAGCGCGCCGGCGGTGGCGAAGTTGCCTTGCGTGCGCAGGCCGATGGCGCCGCCGGCTTGGGCCGTGGCGTCCTTGCCGATGGACAGATCGCCCACCGACGTCAGATTCAACGCACCTGTCGTTGCGCTGGCGCTGCCCAGCAGCGCCAGCTTGCCACCCGCGGCCGCCATCAGGTCGCCGTTGCTGCGCAGGCTGCCCTTGAGGGTGGCATCGCTGCCGGCTTGCAGTTGCAGCTTGCCGGTGCTGGATAGCTGGCCGTCGCTGCTCGCCGCGCCGCCGGCTTGCAGCTTGAGGTCGCCATCGGCGGCGAGCGTGCCGGACAGGGCCGCATCGCGGCCGGCCTTCAGTTGCGCCGCGCCCGCCGAAACCGTGGATCCGCTCGCGCGCAGGTCGCGCGTGGCGGTGATGTCGATGCCG
>NZ_JCBANG010000202.1:0-904 GCF_059760905.1 Achromobacter sp. 1011811831 | reverse complement strand
GGCGAAGGCCGCGGCCACGCCCCGCGCGATGGCGAGCGCAAGCCGTCCGACCGTCCGGCCCACGCCGGCCGCAACGAAGCCCGCCCGCAGCAACAGCAGAACCACCGCCGTCCCGAGGGCGCCGCGCGCCCGGCGGGCAACGGCGGCCGTCCCGGCGGCTCGCCGCGGGCCGCGCTGCTCAGCAAGTAATATCTGCGGATAGCCCACACCCAGACAGCGACCCACGGACCCGCGCGCATCATGCCCTTATCGACCTGGTTGACGTTTTTCCTGGCCTCCTGGGCCATTTCGTTCTCGCCTGGCGCGGGCGCGATCTCGGCCATGTCCTCCGGGCTGAAGTACGGCTTCGCGCGCGGCTACTGGAACACGGCCGGCCTGATCATGGGCATCCTGTTCCAGTTCGTGGTCGTGGCCGTCGGCCTGGGCGCGGTGCTGGCCACGTCCGAAATGGCCTTCAACGTGGTCAAGTACCTGGGCGTGGCCTACCTGATCTACCTGGGCGTGCGCCAGATCCGCACCGACGCCGCGCCGGTCGCGGTCGACGCCGGCGATCCCAAGCAGGCGTCGATCCGCGAGTTGGTCATGCGTGGCTTCCTGATCAACACCATGAATCCCAAGGGCACGGTGTTCCTGCTGGCCGTGGTGCCGCAGTTCGTCGACCCCGCGCTGCCGATGGTGGCGCAATACGCGGCGCTGGCCGGCACGCTGGCCTTCACCGACCTGGTGGCGATGGGCGTGTACACGCTGCTGGCGGCCCGCGTGCTGCGCCTGCTGCGCGACGCCAAGCACATCCGCTGGATGAACCGGACCTTCGGGTCGCTGTTCATCCTGGCCGGCGTGTTCCTGGCCTCGTTCCGCCGCCATTCCTGAACCCGACCGAGCGGGGCTCGCCGCCTTTCCGGCG
>NZ_JCBANG010000201.1:0-910 GCF_059760905.1 Achromobacter sp. 1011811831 | reverse complement strand
AACCCTGAATCAACACCACCAGCCAAGCCCAAGACTATAACACAATTTTTGCAGTCTGTGCAACTGGCTTCTGCCTGATTTGCACCGAATCTTGCAATAACCGCTTGGCGTTCAACGTTCCGAAGAACCTCGTTTGCCGCTGCGGCAGATCGCTGGAAAAACCAGCAACCCGTTGCGTCTTGCTTGGCTTCGCGGTTCACAAAACTGCTTGAACTGCGAAGGAGCGAGACTATAGCACAGAAATTTCGCCTGTCACACGGCGGTCGTAAAAAAGATGTTGGCTGCCGAGCGCAGGACGCAATCTGTGGCGAGATCGCTCCGGCTTCGCTGGTGTGTTGCGGCCAGCCTATATAGAGATGGCCCTGGTCTTGCCTCGCTCCTAACCCATTGTCTGAGGACCCCGACGCCGGCTCCGCTTCTGACGCCGCGAAGCCCCGAGTGCGACGGACTGATTCGCCGCGATCGGGCAGCCGCACTAGCGCCACCTCTTTATCCCTATATGTATAGGATGCGACGACACACCATATATAGAAGGCCACGCCACCCGCTCAGGGCACCCGGATCAGAACAAACCGATCAGCCCTGTCTTCCGAGCGGCAGCACAGTACGACCTGGTTCAAACGGACACCTTCAACCGTCACCCGCCCACACCCGCCCACACCCGTCGACGCCCCTTTTCCAACGCCCCTTTTCCGAGGACCGTGAATCAGAGCGCCCCTTCTCCCTTCTCCCTTCTCCCTTCTCCCTTCTCCCTTCTCCCTTCTCCCTTCTCCCTTCTCCCTCCTCCCTCCTCCCTCCTCCCCCCCCCCCCCCCCCTCCTCCCCTCTCCCCCCCCCCCCCCCCCCTCCCCCTTCCCCCCCCCCCCCGCCCCCCTCCTCTGCTCCCCCCCCGCCTCTCCCCTCCCCCCTCC
>NZ_JCBANG010000200.1:0-974 GCF_059760905.1 Achromobacter sp. 1011811831 | reverse complement strand
CGTCATCGTCGGACGGCCAGAACTTCCGCACCGGCAGCAAGGCCGAGAGCACCGGCCACATCAATCCGAAATACGGCAGCAGCCCAGGGCGGACGTTCTACACCCATATCTCCGACCAGTACGCGCCGTTCCACACCAAGGTCGTGAACGTCGGCGTGCGCGACTCGACCTACGTGCTCGACGGCCTGCTGTATCACGAATCCGACCTGCGGATCGAGGAGCACTACACCGACACGGCAGGGTTCACGGACCACGTCTTCGCGTTGATGCACCTGCTGGGCTTCCGCTTCGCCCCGCGCATTCGTGACCTGGGCGACACCAAGCTCTACATCCCGAAGGGCGATGCCACCTACGAGGCGTTGAAACCGATGATCGGCGGCACGCTCAACATCAAGCACGTCCGCGCCCATTGGGATGAAATCCTGCGGATGGCCACCTCGATCAAGCAGGGCACGGCGACGGCCTCGCTGATGCTCAGGAAGCTTGGCAGCTACCCGCGCCAGAACGGCCTGGCCGTCGCCCTGCGTGAGCTGGGACGCATCGAGCGCACACTGTTCATCCTGGACTGGCTGCAAAGCGTCGAGCTGCGCCGCCGCGTGCATGCCGGGCTGAACAAAGGCGAGGCGCGCAACGCGCTGGCCCGCGCCGTGTTCTTCAACCGCCTGGGGGAAATCCGCGACCGCAGCTTCGAGCAGCAGCGCTACCGGGCCAGCGGCCTCAACCTGGTGACGGCGGCCATCGTGCTATGGAACACGGTCTATCTGGAGCGGGCCGCGAACGCCTTGCGTGGCCACGGTCAAGCCGTCGATGACGGCCTGTTGCAGTACCTGTCGCCGCTCGGCTGGGAGCACATCAACCTGACCGGCGATTACCTCTGGCGCAGCAGCGCCAAGATCGGCGCGGGCAAGTTCAGGCCGCTACGGCCGCTGCAACCGGCTTAGCGTGCTTTATTTTCCGTTTTCTGAGACGACCCC
>NZ_JCBANG010000199.1:0-1034 GCF_059760905.1 Achromobacter sp. 1011811831 | reverse complement strand
TTGATCTTGACGCTGTTGGACGCCATCGCGATCCGCACGCCCACCGCGCCGGCCACGTCCAGCTCGGCGCCCTGCGCCACGAAGCTGCGCCGCGCCGCCGTGGCCGCGATCTGCCCGCCCGTGGCCAGCGCCAGCGAGCCGCCCTGGAACTGGATGTCGCCGCCGCTGACGATCTCAATGCGCGACTGGTCGCGCCGGTCCGACAGACGCGACAGGTTGTCGAACACGCCCGGCGCCTGCCGGTAGCGCAGCAGGTCCTGCTCGGCCGACTCCTTGATCAGCGCGTTGCGCTGGCTGTCCAGCGCCGTGCTGCCGTCGTCATCGATCAGCACCGCCGTGACCGAGTCCGGCGCCAGCACGATGCTGCCCTTGGCATCGGCGGCCGAGTTCAGCAGGTGGATGGTGCCGCGCGTGCGCGTGGTAGTCGTGGCCAGCACCACGCCTTCCTGGCGCACCTGGCGTCCGGCCAGCGTCACGTCGCCCTCGGCCGCCACGATCAGGCCGGTGTTGCGCGCCAGGCCGCCGTCCTGGTTCGCCGCCAGGCGCGGCGCGATCTCGTTGCCGCGCGTGGTCGACAGGGTGTTCTCGCTGGTGCCCACGCCGCGCCGGATGATGAAGCTGTCGCCGGCGGCCAGCTGCGCCTGCCCGCGCGGCGCGCTGATCGCGCCGGCGTTGTGCACCTCGCTGCCCAGCAGCAGCACGTAGCCGCCGCCCTGCGTGACGCTGCCCGGCGCGTGCGTGTCGATGCGCGCGCCCGGCCTGACCTCGACCTTGCCCAGCGCGTCGGTGAAGCTGGGTTCCGTGCCCTGCGCGCCATAAAGCCCGCGATCGCGGAACTGCTCGTCGCTGATCCTGCCGGCTGCCGCCACCAGGTTGCGCACGTTGACCTGGCTGGCGCCGTCGAACACCACGCCGTTGCGGTTGACGATCAGCACCGTGCCCGGCGCCTTGATCTGCCCCTGGATCTGGCTGGGACGGCCGGCCGGGTCGTTGACCCGGTTCAGCACCGCCCACTCGGCCTGCTGGCGGAAGTC
>NZ_JCBANG010000198.1:0-1089 GCF_059760905.1 Achromobacter sp. 1011811831 | reverse complement strand
CGATCCCAAGGTCCAGGCCCTGGGCGCCGGCGAGAAGCTGACCGAGACCTTCGAAGTCGTCACCGCCGACGGCACCAAGGGCACGGTCACCATCACCGTCAACGGCACCAACGACGCCCCGACCATCACCGGCGTGGCCGCCGGCAACGTCAAGGAAGACTCGGTCGAGGAAGTCTCCGGCCAGTTGGACAAGCACGACGTCGACGCCAAGGACACGCACACCTGGTCCGTCAACGACGCCGGCAAGGGTCAGTACGGCACCTTCTCCGTCGACCAGAACGGCAAGTGGACCTATGTGCTGGACAACAAGAGCGCCCAGGTCCAGGCCCTGGCCGAAGGCCAGAAGGTCACCGACACCATCACCGTGACCGTCGATGACGGCAAGGGCGGCACCGCCACGCAAGTCATCACCGTCACCGTCACCGGCACCAACGACGCCCCGACCATCTCCGGCACTGCGACCGGCCAGATCAAGGAAGGCAGCAACCAGGACGTGACCGGCCAGCTGACCCAGCACGACGTCGACACCAACGACACGCACACCTGGTCCGTCAACGACGACGGCAAGGGCAAGTACGGTTCGTTCACCGTTGACCAGAATGGCAAGTGGACCTACAAGCTCGACAACTCCAATCCTGACGTCAAGGCGCTCAAGGACGGCGAGCATGTGACCGACACCATCACCGTGACCGTCGACGACGGCCATGGCGGCAAGGCCACGCAGACCATCACCATTACGGTCAATGGCACCAGCGACGGCGCCGTCATCACCCCCAGCAAGCCGGGCGACGACAAGGGCACGGTCACGGAAGACAAGGAACTGACCGCCAGCGGCAAGCTCGATGTCACCGACCCGGACGCCGGCGAGGCCGTGTTCAAGCCCCAGACCGACTTCAAGGGCCAGTACGGCACCTTCTCCATCGACGCCAACGGCAACTGGACCTTCAAGCTCGACAACGACGCCAAGGCCATCCAGCAGCTCGGCGCCAAGGACTCGCTGACCGAGAAATTCACGGTCACGACCGCTGACGGCACCACCGGCCAGGTCGTCATCACCATCAACGGCACCAACGACAAGCCGACCATCAC
>NZ_JCBANG010000197.1:0-1193 GCF_059760905.1 Achromobacter sp. 1011811831 | reverse complement strand
GGTAATCCCCCCATTCTTAGCGATTGCCAGAAGTAGGAACGCTATGCAGCCATGGCTAGCCGCTGTTTGGGGGTGAAGCCGCCCAGTGCCATATTTGGGCGTTCGTGATTGTAGGACCACATCCATTCGGTCGCGGCGCGCTGCACGTGATCCAGGTCTTCCCAGTGATACTGAGATAACCACTCGTAGCGCACGGTCCTGTTGAATCGCTCGACATAGGCATTCTGCTGCGGCTTGCCCGGCTGGATGTATTCGAGCTTGATACCCCATTGCCCAGCCCACTCGGTGATGGCGACGCTTAGATACTCCGGTCCGTTATCGCAACGTATCGCCAGCGGCTTGCCTCGCCAGCTGATAATTTGCTTCAAGGATCGGATCACGCGCTCGGACGGCAGCGAGAAGTCGATTTCAATGCCCAAGGCCTCTCGATTGAAGTCATCGATCACGTTGAGCAATCGGATGCTTCGGCCATCGGCCAACTGATCGTGCATGAAGTCCATCGACCATACATGGTTGAGCTGGTTCGGCACGCTCAGAGGCTCGGGCGCTTGGCGCACTAGGCGTTTGCGCGGCTTGATGCGAAGATTCAGCTCCAGATCCCGATAGATGCGGTAGATCCGCTTGTGATTCCACGAGTAGCCTTTGACGTTGCGCAAATACAGATAGCACAGCCCGAACCCCCAACTGCGGTGGTTGTCTGTAAGCCGCATCAGCCAGTCTGCAATCTCATCGTTCTCGGTGCTTCGCTTGCAGACGTACCGATAGCAGGTCTGGCTGATGCCAACCACCTCGCAGGCCAGCCGCACTGAAATTCCTCGCTCTCGCACCATGTGTTGGGCCATCTCGCGTCGGCGAGATGGCCTCACCACTTTTTTTCGAGGGCCTCCGCCCGGAGCTCAGCTTTGAGCTTCTCCTCGACATACATCTTGCGAAGCCGGGCGTTCTCGGCCTCCAGCTCCTTCATCCGCGACATCATTGACACGTCCATGCCGCCAAACTTGGCCCGCCATTTGTAGAACGTTGCCGAGCTGATGCCCAGCTCGCGGCACAGCTCGGGCACAGCCAAGCCTGCCTCGGCCCGCTTGATCGCTTCGATGATCTGGCTGTCTGTGAATCTCGACTTCTTCATGCTGTAGAACTCCTCAACGAGAAAATTCTACTTCTGGATGCGACGCTTCTAGGGGGGGATTACC
>NZ_JCBANG010000196.1:0-1210 GCF_059760905.1 Achromobacter sp. 1011811831 | reverse complement strand
TGACCTGCCCGGATTTTTCACACCAACGGGATTTGGAGTCTAGCCTCGTTGATTGACCTACTTGCCACCGTCATGGCGGCTTGCCGCGGAGTCAGATATCCCAGACTGGAGTGGGGCCTGACTGTGTTGTAGTGCTCGCGCCAGTCTTCGATGACCAGGCGAGCCTCGGTCCGGTTTCGGAACCACTCCATATTCAAGCATTCGTCGCGCAGCTTACCGTTAAAGCTCTCCGTTGTGCCGTTCTGCCAGGGCTTTCCTGGATCGATCAGCGCCGTTTCAATGCCTTGGTCCACGATCCATTCCAGCAATGCCCGAGATACAAATTCGGGCCCGTTGTCCGAGCGAAGATATCGCGGCGTGCCGCGTCTGCTAATCACGCGAGCCAACACCTCAATAACCCGGCCCGAGCGGATCGAGCCGCTTACGTCAATAGCCAAGCATTCCCGCGTGTATTCGTCGACCAGCGTCAAACACTTGATCTGCTGGCCGTTGGCGCATGCGTCGAAGACAAAATCATAAGACCAGACCTGGTTGGCACGAGATGGCGTCATGGGTCGGGGCCGGCTGGCTGCCACACGCCGACGAGGCCGTTTGCGAGGCACTTGCAGCCCAGCAAGCGCCCACAACCGTTGCGCCCTAGACATACTCATTACATGCCCCTCTCGAGCCAAAAAAATACTGATCCGACGATATCCATATCTCGGATATTGCGCCGACAGTGCCCTCATCCTTGCCACCACTGGCGCGTCTGCGCCTGCCTTCGTTGGCAAGTAGCGCAACCCTGACCGAGAAATGTCGTATAGCGCACAGGCTCGGCGTTGGGACACACCCAGCGAGCAAACCAGTCGAGCTTGCTCCTGCCGAACCTGTACGCTCACCACTTTCGGCGGTTGACTTCCTTCATCGCCTCAATCTCCAGATCACGCTCGACTAGAAGCTTGCGCAGCCGGGCATTCTCCGTCTCGATCTCCTTGAGCCGGCGCACCTCGTCCACGCCGAACTCCCCGTATCGCTTACGCCAGCCGTAAATGCTCTGCTCGCTCACCCCGTGACGCTTGGCCACATCGGCCACAGGATCTCGGTCCGCCTCGCGCAGAATCCGCACGATCTGCTCTTCGCTGTACCTCGCCTTCTTCATCTCGCTTCCCTCTTGCGTTGGAAGCTATTCTCTCAAATACCTGTTGGCACGAATTTCTCAGAGCAGGTCACT
>NZ_JCBANG010000195.1:0-1211 GCF_059760905.1 Achromobacter sp. 1011811831 | reverse complement strand
TGTGTGCCGTCCAAGATCATGATCCGCGCCGCCCACATCGCCCATCTGCGCCGGGAAAGCCCATTCGACGGCGGCATGCCACCCACACCGCCGACGATCTTGCGCGAGCGGCTGCTGGCCCAGCAGCAGGCCCGTGTCGAAGAACTCCGTCATGCCAAGTACGAAGGCATCCTGGACGGCAATTCAGCCATCACCGTTCTGCACGGTGAAGCGCGTTTCAAGGACGACCAGAGCCTTATCGTTAGTTTGAACGAGGGTGGCGAGCGCGTCGTGATGTTCGACCGCTGCCTGGTCGCCACGGGTGCCAGCCCGGCGGTCCCGCCGATTCCGGGGTTGAAAGAGTCACCCTACTGGACTTCCACCGAGGCCCTGGCGAGCGACACCATTCCCGAACGCCTTGCCGTAATCGGCTCGTCGGTGGTGGCGCTGGAGCTGGCGCAAGCCTTTGCCCGGCTGGGCAGCAAGGTCACGGTCCTGGCGCGCAATACCTTGTTCTTCCGTGAAGACCCGGCCATCGGCGAGGCGGTGACAGCCGCTTTCCGTGCCGAGGGCATCGAGGTGCTGGAGCACACGCAAGCCAGCCAGGTCGCCCATATGGACGGTGAATTCGTGCTGACCACCACGCACGGTGAATTGCGCGCCGACAAACTGCTGGTTGCCACCGGTCGGACACCGAACACGCGCAGCCTCGCGCTGGACGCAGCGGGGGTCACTGTCAATGCGCAAGGTGCCATCGTCATCGACCAAGGCATGCGCACGAGCAACCCGAACATCTACGCGGCCGGCGACTGCACCGACCAGCCGCAGTTCGTCTACGTGGCAGCGGCCGCCGGCACCCGTGCCGCGATCAACATGACCGGCGGCGACGCAGCCCTCAATCTGACCGCGATGCCGGCAGTGGTGTTCACCGACCCGCAAGTCGCCACCGTGGGCTACAGCGAGGCGGAAGCGCACCACGATGGCATCGAGACCGACAGTCGCACGCTGACACTCGACAACGTTCCGCGAGCGCTTGCCAACTTCGACACACGCGGCTTCATCAAGCTGGTCATCGAGGAAGGTAGCGGACGGCTCATCGGCGTGCAGGCGGTGGCCCCGGAAGCGGGCGAACTGATCCAGACGGCGGTGCTCGCCATCCGCAACCGCATGACGGTGCAGGAACTGGCCGACCAGTTGTTCCCCTACCTGACAATGGTCGAGGGGTTGAAGCT
>NZ_JCBANG010000194.1:0-1223 GCF_059760905.1 Achromobacter sp. 1011811831 | reverse complement strand
GCCATAGGGGGCCGCCAGCGCGATTACTGGAATCAAAGAAATGCTTAGCAATCTGAAAGTGCGCACCGGCTTGATGCTGGCCCAGCTGGCCGTCGTCGCCGCCGCGCTGGTGGCGATTGTGCTGGGTTGGAGCAGCATGCAGTCGAGCGCCGAGGCCATCAACGATCTGGACCGGCTGAGCGTCCAGCAGAGCAGCCTCATCAAGGACGTGTACACGCAGATGCTGCGCGCGACCATTCGCGCCGACATTGCCGCCGCGCAACGCGCCAGCGGCGACGCGGCGGGCGCCGCCGACAACTCCCGCATCGTGCAGGAACTGATGGCGGACGCGAAGAAGAAGATCGACGCGTTCAAGAACATTCCCAAGCTGACCGAGCTGGCCAAGAAGTCGGAAGGCGAACTGATCTCGACCTTCGGCAATTTCGCCGAGTCGCTGGAAGCGATGATGGCGGCCCTGAACAAGGGCGACGCGGCCGAGTACCTGAAGCTGAAGAACACCAGGACGGCCGCGGCCAGCGGCGCGTTTTCCAAGAGCCTGAACGAGTTCAGCAAGAACATCACCGAATACAGCAACGATCTGGTTGCCTCGGCGCAAAGCCGTACCGCGACCATGGGCGTGGTCTACGCCGCGCTGGCGCTGCTGCTGCTCGCCGTGTCCCTGGGCGCGTTCCTGTTCATGAACCGCGTCATCCTGCGGCCGCTGCGCTCGGTTGGCGAAAGCTTCGACAAGATCGCCGCCGGCGACCTGACCACCCGCGTGGAGATCAGCTCCACCAACGAAATCGGGCAGCTGTTCGCGGCGGTCAAGCGCATGCAGGAAAGCCTGACGCGTACGGTGTCGGCGGTGCGTCGCGGCGTGGACGAGATCAACGTCGGTTCGCGCGAGATCTCGGCGGGCAATACGGACCTGTCCAGCCGCACCGAGCAGCAGGCGGCCTCGCTGGAAGAGACGGCGGCTTCGATGGAGCAGCTGGCCTCGACGGTCAAGCAGAATGCGGACAACGCGCGCCAGGCGAACCAGCTGGCGGCCAGCGCATCGGACGTGGCCGAGCGCGGCGGTTCGGCGGTGTCGGAGGTGGTGACGACGATGCAGGCGATTTCGGCCAGCTCGCGCAAGATTTCCGAGATCGTGTCGGTGATCGACGGCATCGCGTTCCAGACCAACATCCTGGCGCTGAACGCGGCGGTGGAAGCGGCGCGGGCGGGCGAGCAGGGCAAGGGTT
>NZ_JCBANG010000193.1:0-1266 GCF_059760905.1 Achromobacter sp. 1011811831 | reverse complement strand
GCCTTGTGCCGGCGTCATGTTTTTGGCGCCATCGATCTCTTCAGGCTGGCCCAGGCAAACAACATTGCAGTACCGCCGCCGGGGTCGCCTTCACCTTGCCTTTGCGTAACCGCAACGGTCGCGTCATTCTGAAATCAGACTGCGCCTCGCGCCCGTCCACCCCATTTCTCTCTCATCCCAGTCATATCAAGCGCACCGCTGACTAGCCTCTTGCGATCAGGACCGCAACGGCCCTGACGGCTAGCCCGCGCCAGCCCCTGCATGCGTGCCTGCCACGGCATTCGCGCGCACACGAAGAACCTTTGAAGTGCTGTTGCGCGAAGCAAAGCCCTTCAATCCGGCCATCTGGGGTGAGCAAATTTCCTTACGCAAACTGATCCGCAAAGGCAAGATGAGACTGTTCAAATGGTCTCCCGCCTTCGCCGCGAAATGCGGCATCAAATTCCGGCTGCGCGCCGTGAATCGCCAATTCCTCGAACGGGAAATCTTCGACCATCTGAACCAGCTCGCCGCTCGCTCGCCCGGCCGGATGAAGTGCCTGTTCCTGGGCATGCATTACTACACCTGGCACTACCCCCGGCTGCTCAAGATGGAATTCCATTCGCTGGACATGGATCCCGAACAGGCGATCTACGGTCCGCCGGGCAGGCACGTCATCGGCAGCGTCACGGATATGAGCGGCTACTACGACGAGGCGTCATTCGACGTCGTGATATCCAATGGCGTGATCGGCTGGGGGCTGAATGAGCGGATTGGATTCGAGCAGATGATGGAGCAGTGTCATCGGGTGCTCAAGCCGGGCGGGCTGTTGATTCTTGGGTACAACGATACGCCGGAGCGGAAGCCTTATCCGGTGGAGATTGATTATGCGGGGTTGTTTGAGCCTGTCGTGCCAGGGATTCGGGGGGTAGCGCATTTCGAGCATCCGATGAATGATAGTTATGCGCATGTGTTTGTTTTTGGGCGGAAGGGGGAGGTGGTGACAGAGGCTGCTTGAAAAAACACCGGCTTAGGGCCGGTGTCAGGTGAATACCATCTCAGCACAGCCATTTACGTCTTCCCGCTGTAGAACAGTAAGCCCCCGCTGATAGTGGCGCATTCAAGCAATTCAATTAAGAACTCACCCCGAATTTTCATCTGGGAGTGTCAGAAATTCTGTGTTCAAGGCGGGCTTAGGAACTACACGGAAGGCCTGATAAACCGTTCCTGATAGAGGATAGCGAATTGGTTCATGGCCTGCTTCCAATCGCGAGCTGGCCGTCCCCA
>NZ_JCBANG010000192.1:0-1376 GCF_059760905.1 Achromobacter sp. 1011811831 | reverse complement strand
GGAGCCTGACATCCCTGGATGGCGCCGCCGCCGCACGCAAGCTCCAGCCGCTCGTGCGCCGCTTCGAGCAGGTGGCGCGCATCGATTTCTTTCCCGGCGAGGCGCAGCGGCAGACCTTGAGCCTGCTGGACGACCTGCGCGACGCGATCACCCGCCGCATGTCTCCCGACGAGCCGACCGCCCGGCAGGCGGATGTTCCGCGGCTGGACCGCGCCGACTATCAGGGCCGGACCTGGGCCACGCGGGCGCGCCCGTGGGTGGACCGACTCGCTTCGGCCTGGCTGATCCGGCGTTTCATCGACCCGAGCGCTCGCATCGTCTGGCTGGCGAATCCCGCCGACTGCCGCAATGGCTGGCTCGGCTTCGACTTCGACGGCGCGGCCTTCAGCCACGTGGGCACCAAGGTCACCTTCGAGACGCTGCTGGCGAGTTTCGGACTTGATTCCGCCCCTGCACTGGTACGGCTGGGCGAGCTCGTGCATTGCCTGGATGTTGGGGGACTCCCGGTCGCGGAAGCGCTGGGCATCGAATCGCTGCTCACCGGCCTGCAGGCATCCGAACCCGACGACGACGCGCTGCTTGCTCGCGCGTGCGAAGTCTTTGACTGGCTACTCAAGAGTTACGAGGACAAAGCAACGTGAACGCCCCGACCAGACCTCAGACCGCTGCCACGACTGAAGCCGTCCCTCCAGCGATGAGCTACCTGCAGCTCTTCGCGCGCTTCCTCAAGTTCGGCTTGCTCGCATGGGGCGGGCCTGTGGCTCAGATCGGCATGTTGCGCCGCGAGCTCGTGGACGAGGAACGCTGGATCTCCAGCAGACGCTTCAACAAGCTGCTTGCGGTGATGCAGGTGCTGCCCGGACCCGAAGCGCACGAAATATGCGTTCATTTGGGCATCCGAGCGAAGGGGCGGCTTGGGGGCGTACTGGCGGGACTCGGGTTCATGCTTCCCGGATTCTTGCTGATGTTCGCGCTGTCCTGGCTGTACTTCCAGATCGAATTCGTGGGCACCTCGCTGGGCGCGGCGTTCCTTGGCGTGCAGGCGGCCGTGATCGCCCTGATCGTGCGCGCCGTGCACCGCATCGGCGAGCACATCCTGCTCGATCGCTGGTTGTGGGCCATTGCCATCGTTTGCGCGCTGGCCGCCATGGCTCGTGTCGACTTCTGGATCACCCTGCCGGCGAGCGGCCTGGTGTACGCCCTGCTCGTGCTGAAGCATCGGGTCTTGGCGCTGCTGGTGACACTGGGGGCGGTGGCGCTGGCCGCGGCCGTGGCTTTGTGGGCTGCGCCGGCGGCGAAGCTGGTGGAAACGGTCGTTCAAGGCCAGGCATCGGTGCTGCTCATCTTCGCCTCGGGCCTGAAGGCTGGCTTGCTCA
>NZ_JCBANG010000191.1:0-1376 GCF_059760905.1 Achromobacter sp. 1011811831 | reverse complement strand
GGAGCCTGACATCCCTGGATGGCGCCGCCGCCGCACGCAAGCTCCAGCCGCTCGTGCGCCGCTTCGAGCAGGTGGCGCGCATCGATTTCTTTCCCGGCGAGGCGCAGCGGCAGACCTTGAGCCTGCTCGACGACCTGCGCGACGCGCTCACCCGCCGGCTTTCTCCCGACGAGCCGACCCCTCGGCAGGCTGACATTCCGCGAATGGAGCGCGCCGACTATCGGGGCCGTGTCTGGGCCACGCGGGCCCGTCCGTGGGTCGACCGGCTTGCCTCGGCCTGGCTGATCCGGCGGTTCATCGACCCGAGCGCCCGCATCGTCTGGCTGGCGAGCCCCGCCGACTGCGAAGCCGATTGGCTGGGCTTCGATTTCGACGGTGCGACGTTCAGCCACGTCGGTACCAAGGTCACCTTCGAGACGCTGCTGGCGAGTTTTGGCCTGGAGGACGACCCGGCGCTGACGCGCCTGGGCGAACTGGTGCATTGCCTGGACGTGGGCGGACTGCCGGTACCGGAAGCGCCGGGCATCGAGCAGCTGCTCGCGGGCCTGAGAGCATCCGAATCCGACGACGACGCGCTGCTCGTTCGCGCGTGCGAAGTTTTTGATTGGCTGTTGAAGAGTTACGAGGAAAAAACAACGTGAACGCCCTGACCAGTCCTCAGACGGATGCTACGACTGAAGCCGTCCCTCCAGCGATGAGCTACCTGCAGCTCTTCGTCCGCTTTCTCAAGTTCGGCTTGCTCGCATGGGGCGGGCCTGTAGCTCAGATCGCCATGTTGCGCCGCGAGCTCGTGGACGAGGAACGCTGGATCTCCAGCAAACGCTTTAACAAGCTGCTTGCGGTGATGCAAGTACTGCCCGGACCCGAAGCACACGAAATATGCGTTCATTTGGGCATCCGAGCCAAGGGGCGGCTGGGGGGCGTACTGGCGGGACTCGGGTTCATGCTTCCCGGATTCTTGCTGATGTTCGCGTTGTCTTGGTTGTACTTCCAGATTGAATTCGTGGGCACCGCGCTGGGCGCGGCATTCTTTGGCGTGCAGGCGGCCGTGATCGCACTGATCGTGCGCGCCGTGCACCGCATCGGCGAGCACATCCTGCTCGATCGCTGGTTGTGGGCCATTGCCATCGTTTGCGCGCTGGCAGCCATAGTTCGTGTCGACTTTTGGATCACCCTGCCGGCGGGTGGGCTTGTGTACGCCCTGCTCGTGCTCAAGCATCGGGCCTCAGCACTGCTAGTGACGCTGGCAGCGGTGGCGCTGGCCGCGGCCGTGGCTTTGTGGGCTGCGCCGGCGGCGAAGCTGGTGGAAACGGTCGTTCAAGGCCAGGCATCGGTGCTGCTCATCTTCGCCTCGGGCCTGAAGGCTGGCTTGCTCA
>NZ_JCBANG010000190.1:0-1451 GCF_059760905.1 Achromobacter sp. 1011811831 | reverse complement strand
AGGCGGTGGCCCCGGAAGCGGGCGAACTGATCCAGACGGCGGTGCTCGCCATCCGCAACCGCATGACGGTGCAGGAACTGGCCGACCAGTTGTTCCCCTACCTGACAATGGTCGAGGGGTTGAAGCTCGCGGCGCAGACCTTCAACAAGGATGTGAAGCAGCTTTCCTGCTGCGCCGGGTGAGAAAAAGGAGGTGTTCAATGAACGCCTACACGGTGTCCCGGCTGGCTCTTGATGCCGGGGTGAGCGTGCATATCGTGCGCGACTACCTGCTGCGCGGATTGCTGCGCCCGGTGGCGTGCACACCAGGCGGCTACGGCTTGTTCGATGACGCCGCCTTGCAACGGCTGTGCTTCGTGCGGGCGGCCTTCGAGGCGGGCATCGGCCTCGACGCGCTGGCGCGGCTGTGCCGGGCGCTGGATGCGGCGGACGGCGACGAAGCGGCCGCGCAGCTTGCCCTGCTGCGTCAGTTCGTCGAGCGTCGGCGCGAAGCGTTGGCCGATCTGGAAGTGCAGTTGGCCACCCTGCCGACCGAGCCGGCACAGCACGCGGAGAGTCTGCCATGAACAGCCCCGAGCGCTTGCCGTCCGAGACGCACAAACCGATCACCGGCTACCTGTGGGGCGGACTGGCTGTGCTGACTTGCCCCTGCCACCTGCCCATCCTCGCTGTCGTGCTGGCCGGCACAACCGCCGGTGCTTTCCTCGGCGAGCATTGGGTCATCGCGGCGCTCGGTTTGACCGGCCTGTTCCTTCTGTCCCTGTCGCGGGCGTTGCGGGCATTCAGGGAAAGAGAATGAGCGCTTTCCGGCCGGATGGATGGACGACGCCGGAACTGGCCCAAGCGGTCGAGCGCGGGCAGCTTGAACTGCACTACCAGCCCGTCGTCGATCTGCGCAGTGGTGAGATTGTCGGCGCGGAAGCCCACAAGGCCGACCAGGCAGCGCCGGCCCTCTATGGCCCCGAGAAGGGGCCAGAAAGGCCCGCCAGGGCCTCGTAGCCTAGCGGCGAGGGCCACCGGCCCGGTGAGCGTCGGGAAGGCGCTGGAAGCCCGCCAGGGGCGAGACGGGCGGCCGTGGCCGCCTGGCTCGATGCGTAGCACGACATAGCCGGTTCTCGCGGCCGCCGGCCGGGAGAATCCCCCGCAGCTTGGCCCCTCAAATGTCAAAGAGTGGATCTCATCGTCGGAAGTGGCGATGCGAGATCCAGCGGCGGCCGTCATCGTCGGAACTGGCGATGGGGCCCTCGGGGCATCGTTGGATGTGGCGATGGTCGACCGTGGCCAGGACGTGGCCAGCCTCGCCGGAAGTGACGATGCTGCAGCTCGGGGTCGTCTCAGAAAACGGAAAATAAAGCACGCTAAGCCGGTTGCAGCGGCCGTAGCGGCCTGAACTTGCCCGCGCCGATCTTGGCGCTGCTGCGCCAGAGGTAATCGCCGGTCAGGTTGATGTGC
>NZ_JCBANG010000189.1:0-1452 GCF_059760905.1 Achromobacter sp. 1011811831 | reverse complement strand
CGCCTTCCCGGCGCGGCTTGCCGTGCTTTCAGGGGCCTCGGGATGCCTGTCCCGGCCGCCGCCCGGCGGCGCCGGCGCGCGGGAAATCTTGCGGCCCCGTTTTCCGTCCCGCCGCTGCGCGGCCCGATGAAAACGTGCCGCAGGCGCAGGCGGGCAGGCCGGCCGCGTGGCGCGCCGGCCACTATTCAAGCTGCGCCGCAACATATCCCCGTGCATTCTGATAAATTGTCAGGAGTTGCACGTCTTTTCCCCTCCCCGGACTAGTCTCCACCTTTATAGAGCGATTGAAATGAAGCAAGCAGTAGGCCTTGTCGGCTGGCGCGGTATGGTCGGCTCGGTGCTCATGCAGCGCATGCGCGACGAGAACGACTTCGCACTGATCGAACCGGTGTTTTTCTCCACCAGCAACGCTGGCGGCGCCGCGCCCACCTGGGCCGATGGCGCGGGCCCGCTGCAGAACGCCTACGACATCGACGCTCTCAAAAAACTGCCCATCATCATTACCGCGCAGGGTGGCGACTACACCTCCGAGATCTACCCGAAGCTGCGCGGCGCGGGCTGGAACGGCATCTGGATCGACGCCGCCAGCACCCTGCGCATGGCCGATGACGCCATCATCGTGCTGGACCCGGTCAACCGCCCGGTCATCGACGCGGCGCTCAAGCGCGGCGTGCGCAACTTCATCGGCGGCAACTGCACGGTCAGCTGCATGCTGATGGGCCTGGCCGGCCTGTTCAACAATGACCTGGTCGAGTGGATGACCACCATGACCTACCAGGCGGCCTCGGGCGGCGGCGCGCAGCACATGCGCGAACTGCTGACCCAGTTCGGCGAGATCAACCAGGCGGTCAAGCCGCTGCTGGACGATCCCGCGTCCGCCATCCTGGAAATCGACCGCGGCGTGCTGGCCAAGCAGCAGGATCCGGCGCTGCCTCACGAGCACTTCGGCGTGCCGCTGGGCGGCAACCTGATTCCCTGGATCGACAAGGATCTGGGCAACGGCATGTCCAAGGAAGAGTGGAAGGGCGAGGTCGAGACCAACAAGATCCTGGGTCGCGGCGCCGCCTTCGGTACGCCCGCCACCCCGATCGACGGCCTGTGCGTGCGCATCGGCGCCATGCGCTGCCACAGCCAGGCGCTGACCATCAAGCTCAAGCGCGACCTGCCGATCGACGAGATCGAATCGCTGATCGCCCAGGGCACGCAGTGGGCCAAGGTCGTTCCCAACACCAAGGAAGACACCGTCCGCGCGCTGACCCCGGTGGCCGTGACCGGCACGCTGGACATCCCGGTGGGCCGCCTGCGCAAGCTGTCGATGGGTCCGCAGTACCTGGGCGCCTTCACCGTGGGCGACCAGCTGCTGTGGGGAGCCGCCGAGCCGCTGCGCCGCATGCTGCGCATCGCGCTGGCCGAAGCCTGATCCCGGTCCGCGCGGCGCGCATGCGACAAGGG
>NZ_JCBANG010000188.1:0-1545 GCF_059760905.1 Achromobacter sp. 1011811831 | reverse complement strand
TGGGCTCGGAGATGTGTATAAGAGAAGGTTGCCGGTGCCTTTCATGCAATACGTCCTGGTCAGTTCCTGTCTGCTGGGCAACCCCGTGCGCTACGACGGCCGCGGGGTGCCCGTCGATCATCCCGTGCTGGCGCGCTGGCGCGCCGAGGGCCGCGTCGTGTCCGTCTGTCCCGAGGTCGCCGGCGGCATGCCCATTCCCCGGCCGCCCGCCGAGATCGAGCCGGGTGCCGACGCCGCCGCCGTGCTGGCCGGCCGCGCCCGCGTGGTCGCGGTCAACGGCGAGGACGTCACCGCGCCCTTCGTGCAGGGCGCCGGCACGGCGCTGGATGCCGCGCGACGCCAGGGCATCCGCATCGCCGTGCTCAAGCAGGGCAGTCCGTCCTGCGGCAGCGCCTACGTGTATGACGGCCGTTTCCAGGGACAGCGCCAGCCCGGCCAGGGCGTGACGGCGGCGCTGCTGCGCGACGCGGGCTTGCAGGTGTTCAGCGAGCAGCAATGGGACGAGGCGCAGGCCTGCCTGCTGGCGCTGGAAGACGCCGGGGAACCCTGACCATGGGCGAGCTGCTGGCGGCCGTGGGGATCGGGGCCTGCGCCTGGCTGGCGTGGCGCTTCCTGGCGACCACGGCGGGCCGCCGGCGCGGCGTGGCGGCGGCAGGGGCCGGGGCGTGCCTGCTGCTGTCGGCCTTCTGCTTCTGGCTTTGGTACGACCTGTACCTGATACGCGATTTCAACGAACTGGGCCGGGATTACGATCCGGTGGATCAGGTCGTCTATACGGACAGCGCCTTCGTGTGGATCGTGCCGGCGCTGCTGTTTCTGGCCGCCGGCGCGTGGCTGGCCTGGCGGGTCAGGCGGCGCTGAGGGCGGCCGCCCGGCCTGGAAGTCAGTTGGCGCGGTAGCCGCGGCTGTTCATGCAGGAATCCAGCGCGCGGTTGTAGGAGTCCACCATGACCTGCGTGGTCCATTGCGAGATGGTGGCCGGGTCGTAGCCGCTCTGGTTGATGGCCCAGCGCTGGCAATCGGTGGACGCGTTGGCCAGCGCCTTGTCGGCGGGACTCTGCTGTTGATACTGCACCGGCGCGTACTGTTGCGGCGCGGCCGCGTAGACCGGAGCGGGCGCTGCATAGACAGGCGCCGAATAGACCGGCGCGGCATAGACCGGAGGGCTGGTGTAGGCCACGCCGGGCGCGTAGACGCCGGCCTGCGCGTAGCTCGGTTCCGAGTTGGCCGCCAGGTACAGCCCGGCGGCGGCCAGCGCCACCGCGCCGCCTATCCACCAGCCGCTGGCGCTGCCGCCGCGATAGTGATCGTGATGGTGATACCTGCCGGCGAAGGCTGGCGAACTTGCCAGGGCCAGTGCCAGCGCCGCGCTGACCAATCGGCCTGAAAACCGCTTCATGATTCGTGCTCCCGAGTCGCCCAGGCCCGGCGATGCGCTGAGAACTGTGGCGATGACGCTACTTTACCGCCGCGGCGCGGAAATAGATGTGTCAATGGTTACCCGCATTTCAGCGGATTTCAGGACTTGGGCGGACGGTCCTTGCT
>NZ_JCBANG010000187.1:0-1782 GCF_059760905.1 Achromobacter sp. 1011811831 | reverse complement strand
TCACGGTCGAGCGCAAGCTGCGCGAGCGGATGAAGATCCCGGTGTTCCACGACGACCAGCATGGCACGGCGATCTGCGTGTCGGCGGCGTTCATCAATGGCCTGAAGGTGGTGGGCAAGCAGATCGACCAGGTGAAGGTGGTGACCTCGGGCGCGGGCGCGGCGGCGCTGGCGTGCCTGGACCTGATGGTGGACCTGGGCCTGCCGCTGGAGAACATCTGGGTCACGGACATCGAAGGGGTGGTGTACGAGGGCCGCACGACGCTGATGGATCCGGACAAGGCGCGTTTCGCGCAGAAGACGGACGCGCGCAAGCTGGCCGAGGTGATCGAGGGGGCGGACGTGTTCCTGGGTCTGTCGGCCGGGGGCGTGCTCAAGCCGGAGATGGTGGCGGCGATGGGTACTCGGCCGCTGATCCTGGCGCTGGCCAACCCGACGCCGGAGATTCTGCCGGAGGTGGCGCACGGGGTGCGCGACGACGTGGTGATGGCCACGGGTCGCTCGGACTATCCGAACCAGGTGAACAACGTGCTGTGCTTCCCGTACATTTTCCGGGGTGCGCTGGACGTGGGCGCGACGACGATCACGCGCGAGATGGAAAAGGCGGCGGTGTACGCGATCGCGGAGCTGGCCGAGGAAGAGCAGAACGAAGTGGTGGCGGCGGCCTATGGCACGTATGACATCTCGTTCGGCGCGGATTACCTGATTCCGAAGCCGTTCGACCCGCGCCTGATCGTGCGGATCGCGCCGGCGGTGGCCAAGGCGGCGATGGAAGGCGGGGTGGCGACGCGTCCGCTGGCGGACCTGGAAGCGTACGAGGAACAGCTGCAGCAGTTCGTGTACCACTCGGGCGCCTTCATGAAGCCGCTGTTCTCGGCGGCCAAGCGCATCGTGCGCGAGGGCGGCCCGGCGCGCATCGTGTTCTCCGAAGGCGAGGACGAGCGCGTGCTGCGCGCCGTGCAGGTGGTGGTGGACGAAGGCCTGGCGCGTCCGATCCTGGTGGGCAGGCCGTCGGTGCTGCTGACCCGCATCGAAAAGCTGGGCCTGCGCCTGCGCCTGGGCGAGGACGTGGAAGTCACCAACCCGGAATACGACGAACGCTTCCATCAGTACTGGACCACGTACTGGGAGCTGATGTGCCGCCGCGGCATCACCAAGGAGATGGCGCGCGTGGAAATGCGCCGCCGCATGACGCTGATCGGCGCGATGATGGTGCACCTGGGCGACGCCGACGGCATGGTCTGCGGCTCGGTGGGCGCCTATCACGACCATCTGCGCTTCGTCGACGAGGTCATCGGCCGGCGTCCCGGGCACAACGTCTATGCCGCCATGAACATCCTGCTGCTGAACGAGCGCACGGTGGTGCTGGTGGACACGCACGTCAACGATGAACCCACGGCCGAGCAGATCGCCGAGTTCACCGTCGCCGCGGCCCGGCAGATGCGCCGCATGAACCTTGCGCCCAAGGCGGCGCTGCTGTCGCGCTCGAACTTCGGCTCGGGCAGCTCGGCCTCGGGCGCGAAGATGCGCCGCGCGCTGGAGCTGGTGCGCCAGGCGGATCCGGACCTGGAGATCGACGGCGAGATGCACGGCGACTGCGCGCTGGACGGGGCGCTGCGGATGCGCATCCTGCCTTCGTCCACGCTCAAGGGCGATGCCAACCTGCTGGTGTGCCCGAACGTGGACTCGGGCAACATCGCCTACAACCTGCTCAAGACGGCGGCCGGCGGCAACGTGGCGGTGGGTCCGTTCCTGCTGGGCGCGAACGCGCCGGTGCACATCC
>NZ_JCBANG010000186.1:0-1993 GCF_059760905.1 Achromobacter sp. 1011811831 | reverse complement strand
CTGGAGGCCAGCGCCCGCCAGGGCAGGAGGCCGAGCGCCGAGCTGGCGGCGGCGATGCCGATGAATCGGCGGCGTGAGGGAAGCTTCATGATGCGGGTCTCGATGTGGGGCTCGATATGACTCTCGATGCAAGATCGTGTGGACGCGATGGGCGCGGCGCCATGGCGCTATTGCGCGAAGACGTAGCGCTCGGGCACCTCGCTGAAGGCGGCCACGCGGCCGCCGTGGCGGCGGGCGAAGTCCTGCGCCCGCGCCTGGTCGGAAAACGGCATGGCGTCCTCGGCGCCCATGCCGCCGATGTAGCCGCCCTCGATCACGTAATAGGCCTGGCGCGCGTCGATCCACACGGCGGGATCGGGCGCGCCGTCGACGCCGGCGGTGGCCATGTCGTTCACGTACACGGCGAGCAGGCCCTTGGGCTCCTCGGGCAGCATGGTGTAGGCGAAGACCTGCTTGATCGACGAGAACCACACCGGACCGGCGCGGCCGCGCACGAAGATCTGGCCCTTCGGGCCGGCGTGGTCGTTCAGGACCATGCCGCAGTAGTGGCCGACGGCGTCGGCGCTCATGGCCTGCGGCGCGGGCGGCGCGGCGGGCGTCTCGTCGCCGCAGGCCGCCAGGGCCAGCGCGGCCGTGGCGGCGGCCAGCAATGTCCGTAGCGTTTTCATAGCTGCCGGCTCCGGAATACCGCCGCCGCCAGCAGCAGCGGCGCCGCGATCCACAGCAGCAGCGCCAGCACCAGCGTGGGCAGCGGCAGGCTGGCCTGGTCGCCCACGCCGGCCATGCCGGCGTACATCGCGATGTGCTCGAAGCCGGTGAGGTTCAGCAGCCGGTACACGTCCGAGGGATTGAGCAGCAGCAGCGCGTTGAGCGCGCCCGGGCCGATGTGGCGGCCCTGGTCGGCCGCCAGCGCGCCCAGCAGCGCCATGTCGTAGATCACCACGAAGAACAGCCAGACGCCGACCGCGATGCCGGCCGCCGTGGCGCGCTCGCGCACCGCCGCGCTGACCAGGTAGCCCAGCGCCAGGAAGCTGGCGCCCAGCAGCACGCTGGCGCCGATCAGCAGGGCGAAGGGACGCCAGGCGGCCGCGTCCAGGCCGCCGCCGTGCAGCCATTGCAGCGCCAGGCCGGCGAAGCCGTAGCCGGCGCCGGTGGCCAGCGCCAGGATGACCAGGTGGCCGGCGAACTTGCCCGCCATGACCTGCCAGCGCGCCACCGGATAGCTCAGCAGCAGCGCCAGCGTGCCCCGGTCGGCCTCGCCAACGATGGCGTCGTAGGCCAGCAGCATGGCGATCAGCGGCACCAGGAAGATCGACAGGCTGGACAGGCTGACCACGGTGACGGTCAGCGGATCGACCTTGACCGAGCCGGTGGGGGCGCTGCCCAGCAGCCCCAGGGCCAGCGCCAGCGCGGCCAGCAGCAGCGAGGTCGCCAGCACCCAGCGGTTGCGCAGGCCGTCGCGGATTTCCTTGGCGGCGATGGCGTGGATGGCGTTCATATGTCCTCCCGTTCCAGCAGATGGGCGTAGATTTCGTCCAGGCCCGGCACGTCGATGTCCAGGTCGCGGATGTCCTGGCCGATGGCGCCGATGGCGCGGATCGCCGCCACCTTCTCGTCCTCGGCGCACAGGCGTTCGTAGCGGCCGCCATCCAGCGCGCGCCAGGGCGGGGGCAGCGGCGCGCCGGACCCGGCCAGCGTCAGGCGGATGCGTAGCGGCAGGCCGGTGCGCCGGCGCAGTTCGGACAGGGTGCCGTCGGCGATCTTGCGTCCGGCCTTCATCACCACGACGCGGTCGGCGTGCCCGGCCAGCTCGGACAGGGCGTGCGTGCTGAGCAGGATGGTGGCGCCGGCAGCGCGCAGCTCGGCGACGATGCGGTAGAACAGCTGGCGCGAGGCCGGGTCCAGGCCGGTGGTGGGCTCGTCCAGCAGCAGCACCCGAGGCTCTCCCAGCAGCGCCTGCGCCAGCGCCAGGCGCTGGCGCATGCCCTTGGAA
>NZ_JCBANG010000185.1:0-2066 GCF_059760905.1 Achromobacter sp. 1011811831 | reverse complement strand
CTCCGGACGGGTTTGCGCCCGTCCGGAGCGGCGCCATTCGGCTGATATCCGTCAAAAATAAAATAGGGACAAATAGACGGAAAATTGTCGGCGGATTCCCCCTCTCAGCGTCCGATTCCAGCGTCTTTCCCCTATGGAAACCCTTTCCGGCTGCTTGGGAGGTTCTTCCAAAAAAACAGGGACATAATAAATATCAAGAAAATACAAAGACCTACGCATTCCCTAAGTAGCGACACGTAGGATCAGCCCTGCTCCAACTGAAATATGTCCCTATTTATAAGAGTAATATTTCCCTTTCATATCAAGGGGATGGAACACACCCAGGCTTTGCGCAGGGCAACAATTTGCCCCTACAATTCTTCGCACCAGGGCGGTGCGAGAACGCACCAAAACAAGCCCGAGCGCCCCATGACGGCGCACCTCGCACCCTTTTGAAGCAGCCCCCAAGGAGATCATGTTGAAAGTGCAGAGTCTGGACGACTTCCTGCGCGGCGTCGCCGCGCGCGATCCGCAACAGCCGGAATTCATGCAAGCCGTCCAGGAGGTGATGCTGAGCCTGTGGCCGTTCATCGAAAAGCACCCCCACTACGCCGAGCACGCCATCCTCGAGCGCCTGGTGGAGCCCGAGCGCGTGATCCAGTTCCGCGTGTGCTGGACCGATGACCAGGGCCAGGCCCGCGTCAACCGCGCTTTCCGCATCCAGCACAGCTCGGCCATCGGCCCCTTCAAGGGCGGCATGCGCTTCCATCCCTCGGTGAACCTGTCGATCCTGAAGTTCCTGGCGTTCGAACAGACGCTGAAGAACGCGCTGACCACGCTGCCCATGGGCGGCGGCAAGGGCGGCTCGGACTTCGACCCCAAGGGCAAGTCCGACGCCGAAGTCATGCGCTTCTGCCAGGCCCTGATGATCGAGCTGTACCGCCACCTGGGCCCGGACACCGACGTGCCGGCCGGCGACATCGGCGTGGGCGCGCGTGAAGTCGGCTTCATGGCCGGCATGATGAAGAAGCTGTCCAATTCCACCGCCAGCGTGTTCACCGGCAAGGGCCTGACCTTCGGCGGCAGCCTGATCCGCCCCGAAGCCACCGGCTACGGCACCGTGTACTTCGCCGAGGAAATGCTCAAGCGCATCGGCCGCTCGTTCGATGGCCTGCGCGTGTCGGTGTCCGGCTCGGGCAACGTGGCGCAATACGCCATCGAGAAGGCCATGGCGCTGGGCGCCAAGGTCGTGACGGTGTCCGATTCCAACGGCACGGTGGTCGACGAGGCCGGCTTCACGCACGAGAAGCTGCTGGCCCTGATGCACATCAAGAACGACCTGCGCGGCCGCCTGGACGCCTACGCCAGCCAGTTCGGCCTGAAGTACGAAACCGGCAAGCGCCCCTGGCACGTGCCGGTCGACGTGGCCCTGCCCTGCGCCACGCAGAACGAGCTGGAACTGGCCGACGCCCAGACGCTGATCAAGAACGGCGTGCTGTGCGTGGCCGAGGGCGCCAACATGCCCGCCACGCTGGAAGCCGCCAAGGCCTTCATCGCCGCGCGCGTGCTGTACGCGCCGGGCAAGGCCAGCAACGCCGGCGGCGTGGCCGTGTCGGGCCTGGAAATGAGCCAGAACGCGGCCCGCCTGGCCTGGACCCGCGAGGAAGTGGACGCCCGCCTGCACGCCATCATGCGCGACATCCATGAGAACTGCGTGCGCCACGGCCACAGCGAGCGCGAATACGTGAACTACCTGGACGGCGCCAACATCGCAGGTTTCGTGAAGGTTGCCGACGCGATGCGTCAGCAAGGGCTGTACTAGAGGGACCACCCCCGAAGCGCCTCCGGCGCTTCCCCCTCAAGGGGGCGCCACTGCGGACCGGAGCATAGAGCCCACCCCGGAAGCGCTACGCGCTTCTTCCCTCAAGGGCGCCACTGCGGACCGGCAAAGCCGGCTCCGCGTGGCCCCGGTCGGGGAGGACTTGCCGAATTGGGGCGGGTCCGCCAGTGCAGCAGGTCAGTGCAGCGGGTCTAAGGCCTGCAGTTCCCTGTCGTTCAGATGCAGCGATGCCCGCTCCGTGGAGCGG
>NZ_JCBANG010000184.1:0-2364 GCF_059760905.1 Achromobacter sp. 1011811831 | reverse complement strand
CCACCCCTAGCCGCCATGGCGTCGTTGCAAATCCTCGTGATACCTACGGGTATCACTGCGGTTTGCGCCTAGCCCTGACGTCTATGGATGAATTTCGTCATGCGGACGTACCTACGGGACAGCACACTAGCCTACAAGGCCACGAACACGAAGCCGTCCTCGATCCGGACGGGGTAGGTGGCCAGGTTTTCCCTCAACGGCGAACACAGCGCGCGGCCGTCGCGCACGTCGAAGCGGCCCTGGTGCAGCGGGCATTCGATCTCGTGGCCCATGAGAAAGCCGTCGCACAGCCTGGCATTGCCGTGCGTACAGAGGTTGGCGGTGGCGTAGACCTCGCCGTCCACGCCGTACAGCGCGACTTCCCTGCCGCCGGCCGTCACGGCGATGACGTCATCGTCCGGCACGTCGGCCCGCGCGAGGGCCCTGGTCCATTCCGTGCTCATGCGTTCAGGCTCCTGGTCAGATCGGATAGATGAGGGAATTCGGAATCAGCTCGCTGTCGAAGATGCACAGGCGCGATTCGAACTTCAGGCCGTCCGGCGTGCGCCGGATCACGTCCTCGTAGCGTCCCACGTTGTAGACCGTGGTCAGCTGGTTCGGCTTGGTGCGGAACACGGCATAGCTAGCTTCGGACGCGATGCGCCCGGCATCCACCGACAGCACGCGCGGCGCGCCGACCACATGGCGCTGGTAGTACGGGTCATGGAAGATGGTGTCGGTCGCGCCGTAGACGCGGTCCTTGAGCATGCCGCGGCTCTCGAAGGACATCGTCGCCAGCGGAAAACCCCGTTCGTGATTCTCGCGCGGCATCACTTTGTAGACGCAGTCCTCGACAAAGAAGTCGGGCCACTTGTCCCATTCCCCCGCGTCCAGCGCCGCGGCATAGTCGGCATAAAGCTGGCCGATCTGCCAGTACAAGCCAAATTCAATCATGTTCAGTCATCCCTGGCGCAAAGCGCCACAAGGCAAGAAGAAGCGCACCTCGCTCAAGAAGAAACGCGCCCCATTCAGGCAATACCGTCCCCATCCGGGCAGCGCGGATCCGGCTCCGCCGGTCCGCAGCTGCGCCCCTGGGGGAAGCGCGCAGCGCTCGGGGGGGCCATCACCTTTTTCCAGTACTGATACATGCCGCGTATCAGCGTCTCGGTGACCATGTGTTCGGTGTTCTCGGCGGTCTTGCCGCCCAGCTCCGCCACGCTCCGGTGCCAGGGCTTCTGCGCGAAGCCGGCCTGCGAGAACTCGATCACCTCGCCGTCGTCGGCTGACACGAAGCCGGCGGGGCCGAACAGATTGGCCTGGCGCAGGCGTCGCCGCGTCATTTCCGGACTGTCCTCGGCGAAGCCGAAATGCGTCCAGACGAAATCGAAGGCGTCATGGCCGGCGGGCTGGATGTGGCGGGTCGACAGTGAATTGACCTGCTGCTGGATGATGACGCTGGGGAACAGCGTCATCAGCACGGCGGTCGGCCCGTTCCACCAGGGCTCGGGCACGATGTCCAGGAAGCGATCGTCGTTCAGCGACATCTGTTCCTTGAAGCTCGACACGCCGCTGGTGACGCTGCCCTTGCCGCCCTGGCCGCGCGTGGAGATCATCGCGGCGTGGCGAAAGTGCCGGTCCATCTTCAGTTCCGAGCGGTTGTCGGCGCGCCACAGGCCGAAGGTGACGAACCAGGTATGCAGCAGGCCGGGGTGATAGGGATCCTTGATGTTCTCCTGCATCAGCTTCCAGTTGCCCGGGATGCGCTGGCGGCTGTAGCCGTGGATCACCAGCTCGCGGCCGTCGAAGACGCGGTCGAAGTAATGCAGGATGTCGGGCCCCAGGTAGTCCTCCAGCGGCTCGACCTCGTGGTCGAACGAGGCGAACACCACGCCGTTGCGGCAGGCCACCGCCAGCTTGGTCAGGCCGTGTTCCTCGGGCTTGAAGTCCGGCGGCATGCCGCCGTTGACCTTGCCGTCCTGCTTGACGCCGCGCCGGAACGGCACGCCGATCAGGTTGCCCTGCAGGTCGTAGTTCCATTGGTGATACGGGCAGACGAACTCGCTGCGGTTGCCGTGGCGCTCGCGGCAGAACTGCACGCCGCGATGCGCGCAGACGTTCTCCACCACGCGCACCTGTCCATCCTGGTCGCGCAGCAGGATGACCGAGCGCTCGCCCACGGCGGTGCGCTTGAAATCGCCGGGCTTGGGGATCTCGGCTTCCAGGCCGACATAGCTCCAGTGGCCGTGATAGAAGAAGCGTTCCAGCTCGCGCTGGTGCAGGGCCGCGTCGGTATAGACGCCGAAGGGAATGCGGTGGGCTCCTTCTGCGGGCCAGGACGGGGGCCGTCCCTTATTCACATCTCCGAGCCCACGAGACGCCACATGG
>NZ_JCBANG010000183.1:0-2425 GCF_059760905.1 Achromobacter sp. 1011811831 | reverse complement strand
CGGCGAGCGGCGCTGCACAACTGAGCGCGAACGCGACCAACACGGCCCTGCGCACCGTGGTCAACAACGAAGGCACCATCGAAGCCACGACCCTGAAGGCCGACAAGATCGGCATGATCTACCTGCAGGGCGCCGACCACGTGGTCCAGGTGTCAGGCGTGCTGGACGCCAGCGGCGTAAAGCGTTCGTCAGCAGGCGGCATGATTACGATCGAAGGCCGCAAACTGAACATCGCGCCAACGTTGAAGGTGTCCACGCTGGGGGCGGCAAACCAGGAAACCGGCTTGCTGACCCTGACTTCCAAGCACATGCGCGTAGGCGCTCCCGCACAGACGACGGCGACCTCCGACAATACCGTACTGTCCAGCGCACAACTGGTCGGCATGCTTGAGCAGAACGAAGTGATGCTCGACAGTCAAGCCAACTTGGCTGTCGAAGATCGCATCTCTTGGCAGAACAACCATGCCCTGACCCTGGCGTCCTCGGGTGATCTCAAGGTCGGCGGCGCCATCACCGCGCAAGGCGACAATGCCCGCTTGACGATGACGTCCATCATGGGCGCCATGCAAATCGACAAGAACGTGACCCTGACCGGCAAGAATGCCGAGCTGGCGCTGAATAGCGGTGGACATTACAGCCAGTATCCCACCCACCAGCTCCGCGACAACGCCGTCATAACGCTGTCCGGCGCGAACGCCTCGTTCTACGCCAACGGCACGGCCTATAAAGTCGTGCAAAACCTGTCCCAGCTCAGAGCCATCGACCTCGACCCTCGCGGCCACTATGTTTTGGGCAACGATATTGCCGGTCAGGGCAACTTCCTGGCGCTGGCCAGCGACTATCGCGATTTCAGCGGCGTCTTCGACGGCCTGGGCCATACCATTTCCAACCTGAACATCTACGGCACCGGACCGGCGGTAGGCATGTTCAGCAATATCAGCGGCGCGGTGCGCAATCTGAAGCTGGACCGCGCCATGGTCAACGGCTCGAGAACCCAGAATGGCACGCAGCTGGGCGTGCTAGCCGGCATTAACTCCGGCGATATCAGCAACGTCCATGTCACCAATAGCACGGTCATTGGCAGCCACAATTCGCATGTGATTGGCGGACTGGTCGGCAACTTCCTCTGGGGCAGTATCAACAACACATCTTTCAGCGGCAAGGTGGAAGGCAACGCCAACAGTATCGCGATAGGCGGCCTGATCGGAATACTGGATAACAAGACGAGGTACGCCCAACATATCAGCAACAGCTCGGCAAACGCCTACATCTCCGGCTCGGGCCGCCGTGACGGCGTCGCTGTCGGCGGTCTGGTCGGCCGTAACGTCGGCGGCAACCTCCAGAACGTGCAAAGCACCGGCACGATCTCGGTGCAGTACGCCAATGCCAGCGTCGGCGGGCTGATCGGCCTGAATGCCTTATCTTTCGGAACGTACGACCTGTCCGGCACCGTCAATGATGCCAGCAGCGCCGTCCATGTTTCGTCGGCGGGCGCCGGCAGCAATGTCGGCGGACTGATAGGCACCAACATCTCCGGCAAGCTGACGAACGTGCAAGCGCGAGGCGACGTGAATGGTCAAGGCAGCAACGCCATCGGCGGACTGATCGGCCTGAACAAGGGCAGCAACACCTTCTTGACCATCCGCGTTGAAGACGCTCGCTATGAGGGCCAAATCAAGGACCTCAAGGCCACCCAACTTGGCGGACTTGTCGGCCGTAGCGAGAATGCCCGACTGTACAACGTGCGAGCCAAAGCCAAGGTGATCGGCGGAGACGAGGCCAACATCGGCGGCATCGTTGGCAAAGCCTACGACAGCAGCGTGGTCCTGGCCGACGCCACCGTTGATCTGTCCGGCGGCATCCACTCCAACATCGGAGGCATTGTCGGCGATGCTGATAATTCACAGCTCAAAGATCTGAACGTCCGAGGCAAACTGTCGGTCAAGGAATCGGGTGACTACGGGACATCTTGGGTAGGCGGCATCGCCGGCTTTATATATGACGGATATATCGCTTATGCCAAGGCCGACGTCGACATCCAGGCGCGTGCCCAAACGATGGCGGGCGGTATCGTGGGCATGAACGTCGGTAACATCTATAACGTCAGCGCCTCCGGATCCATCACCGGCGGTGACTACGTCGCGGGCCTGGTCGGGCAGAACTTCCGCTGGATCCGGGATGCGACCACATCGGTGCAGATCAAACAACCGCGCGGTTTGCATGCCCTCCTGATCGCCAGCGATCAGAACCACAGCGAGCTGTTTCAGTCGACGCTGCGGTCGACCTCTACGCAGAACGGCTTGATCCCGCTATTCGGCATCACCCAGGCGGCTACCTACTAACCGCCATGCAAGCAAGGTCCGGGCCAGGCGGCTCGGACCTTGCTCCCTGGCACAGGCAGAAAAAAGGCCGGTACGCCCAATGC
>NZ_JCBANG010000182.1:0-2558 GCF_059760905.1 Achromobacter sp. 1011811831 | reverse complement strand
CGCCATTTCATAAATCGTGGGGAGGTAAGGGTGGGTATAAGAGCCGGGGGCCATGCTGCCGGCGCGAGGCGCTAGGTGTGCAGCGCGTGGCCCAGCGCCTTGAGCGCCGCTTCCTGCACCGCCTCGCCCAGCGTGGGATGGGCATGGATGGTGCCGGCCACGTCTTCCAGCGTGGCGCCCATCTCCAGCGACTGCGAAAACGCCGCCGCCAGTTCCGACACGCCGCGCCCGACCGCCTGCCAGCCCAGCACCAGGTGGTTGTCGCGCCGCGCGACCACGCGCACGAAGCCGTCGGTGGACTCCAGCGTCATGGCGCGGCCGTTGGCGGCGAAGGGGAAGGACGCCACCAGGCAATCCAGCCCCGCCGTCTCGGCCTCGGCCGGCGACAGGCCCGCCGTCACCACTTCCGGATCGGTGAAGCAGACCGCCGGAATCGCGGCCGGCTGGAAGTGGCGGCGCTTGCCCGCCACCAGTTCGGCCACCATCTCACCCTGCGCCATGGCGCGATGCGCCAGCATGGGTTCGCCGGCCAGGTCGCCGATGGCCCAGACGTCGCGCATCGAGGTGCGGCACTGGTCGTCGATCAGCAGCGCGTTGCCCTTGCGGTCCAGCTGCAGGCTTTCCAGCCCCCAGCCTTGCGTGCGCGGACGGCGTCCCACCGCGATCAGCACGCGGTCGGCGGCCACCTGCGTCTCGGCGCCTGCGGCGTCCTGCAGCCGCACGGCGTTGCCCTCGGCGTTCAGGCCCAGCACCTTGCGGCCCAGGTGCAGCTCGATGCCCATGCGCGCCAGCGCCGCCGCCACCGGCTTGGTCAGCTCGGCGTCGTAGGTGGGCAGGATGCGGTCCTGCGCTTCCACCACGGCCACTTCCGCGCCCAGCTTGCGGTACACGGTGCCCAGCTCCAGGCCGATATAGCCGCCGCCGACCACCACCAGTTTCTTCGGGATGCTGTCAGGCGACAGCGCCTCGGTGGACGAGACCACGATGCCGCCGAAAGGCACCGAAGGCAGCGGCGTGGGCTCGGAGCCCGCGGCCAGCAGCAGGTTCTCGCACTGGATGCGCAGGCGTGCGCCGTCGGCGGTTTCGACCTCGACGGTCTTGCCATCCAGCAGCGTGGCCCAGCCACGCACCACTTCGACGCCGTTCTTCTTCAGCAACGCGCCCACGCCGCTGGTGAGCTTGGAGACGATGCCGTCCTTCCAGGTGACGGTGCGCGCGATATCGATGGACGGCGCCTGCACCGAGATGCCCAGCGCCGACTCGCCGGCGTAGTGGCGCGCCTTGTCGAATTCCTCGGCCGCGTGGATCAGTGCCTTCGACGGGATGCAGCCGATGTTCAGGCAGGTGCCGCCCAGCCGGTCGCCTTCGACCAGGATGGTGGGCACGCCCAGCTGGCCGGCGCGGATGGCGGCCACGTAACCGCCCGGGCCGCCGCCGATCACCAGCAGGCCCGTTGTTTTTGTAGTCTGGCTCATGCTTACTCCACGAAAAGCAGCGCGGGTTGTTCAAGCAGCGCGCGCACCGCCTGGATGAAGCGCGCCGCGTCCATACCGTCGACCACGCGGTGATCGAACGAGGACGACAGGTTCATCAGCTTGCGCGCCACCACGGCGCCGTTGCGGATGGCCGGCCGCTCGACGATGCGGTTCACGCCCACGATGCCCACCTCGGGATGGTTGATCACCGGCGTGGTGACGATGCCGCCCAGCGGCCCCAGGCTGGTGATGGTGATGGTCGAGCCCGACAACTCGTCGCGGCTGGCAGAGCCGGTGCGCACCGCCTCGGCCAGGCGGATGATCTCGGCCGCCATGGACCAGAGGTCGCGCGCCTCGGCGTGGCGCATCACCGGCACCATCAGCCCGCCGTCGCTTTGCGTGGCGATGCCGATGTGGACCGCGCCGTAGCGCGTGACCACGCCGGCCTCGTCGTCGTAGCGCGCATTGATCTGCGGGAAGTCGCGCAGCGCCACCACCATGGCGCGCGCCAGCAGCGGCAGCAGCGTGAGCTTGCCGCGCGTGGCGCCCCACTTCTGGTTGAGGCTGGCGCGCAGCTCTTCCAGTTCGGTCACGTCGATTTCCTCGACGTAGCTGAAGTGCGGAATGCGGCGCTTGGACTCGGCCATCTTCTGCGCGATCTTCCTGCGCAGCCCGATCACCGGCACGTTTTCCTCGTCGTTGCGCTCGGCATAGGCCACGCCGCCACGGGCCTGGCCCGCCGCGCCCTGTCCTTGCAGATAGGCGTCCAGATCCTCGTGCAGGATGCGGCCGGCCGGGCCGCTGCCGTGCACATAGCGCAGCTCGATGCCCAGGTCCCAGGCGCGCTTGCGCACGGCGGGCGAGGCCAGCGGCTTCTCGCCAGGCTGGCGCGCGACAGCGGCGGGCGCTTGCCGCGCGGGCTTGGACGGCGCCGGCGCGGCGGCCTTGGCGGGCGCAGCCGCCACCGGGCCGTCTCTTTTAAAAAACTCCCGGGCCCCCGGGAGGCAAAAGGGAACTCGGTATGCCGGCTTTGCTTTGAAAAAAAAAAAAAACACTGTGTAGAGAGGTGTGAGCTGCACGCAG
>NZ_JCBANG010000181.1:0-2767 GCF_059760905.1 Achromobacter sp. 1011811831 | reverse complement strand
CCCATCTTCATCAGCAAAGCTGACTACTCGATGAGCACATTTTGTTGTGCTTCTTCCAGATTGTTAAAGAACGAATATAGCTGTTAGGTAAAACCTAACTCATAAGATCGTCTGCAGTCTGCACACGACGCTATGAGTTAGCCTCTACATCTCACCAGGCGACCGACTCGCGTCAATCAATGGTGGAGGTGAACGGGATCGAACCGATGACATCCTGCTTGCAAAGCAGGCGCTCTCCCAGCTGAGCTACACCCCCATATCCTGCTCAGCGCAGAATACCTGGTGGGTCTGGTTGGATTCGAACCAACGACCCCCGCCTTATCAAGACGGTGCTCTAACCGACTGAGCTACAGACCCAAAACCTTCTCGGATCAGTAGTCAGAAGTCATGGACACAGGGAGGAATCCCTCTACCCAAGCCCACAACCGATCCCAGCTATATCAAACAACCGATAAGAGTGGACGCTTAACACGAGCACTAAGCTCTGAAAGGAGGTGATCCAGCCGCACCTTCCGATACGGCTACCTTGTTACGACTTCACCCCAGTCATGAATCCTACCGTGGTAATCGCCCCCCTTGCGGTTAGGCTAACTACTTCTGGTAAAACCCACTCCCATGGTGTGACGGGCGGTGTGTACAAGACCCGGGAACGTATTCACCGCGACATGCTGATCCGCGATTACTAGCGATTCCGACTTCACGCAGTCGAGTTGCAGACTGCGATCCGGACTACGATCGGGTTTCTGGGATTGGCTCCCCCTCGCGGGTTGGCGACCCTCTGTCCCGACCATTGTATGACGTGTGAAGCCCTACCCATAAGGGCCATGAGGACTTGACGTCATCCCCACCTTCCTCCGGTTTGTCACCGGCAGTCTCATTAGAGTGCCCTTTCGTAGCAACTAATGACAAGGGTTGCGCTCGTTGCGGGACTTAACCCAACATCTCACGACACGAGCTGACGACAGCCATGCAGCACCTGTGTTCCGGTTCTCTTGCGAGCACTCCTAAATCTCTTCAGGATTCCAGACATGTCAAGGGTAGGTAAGGTTTTTCGCGTTGCATCGAATTAATCCACATCATCCACCGCTTGTGCGGGTCCCCGTCAATTCCTTTGAGTTTTAATCTTGCGACCGTACTCCCCAGGCGGTCAACTTCACGCGTTAGCTGCGCTACCAAGGCCCGAAGGCCCCAACAGCTAGTTGACATCGTTTAGGGCGTGGACTACCAGGGTATCTAATCCTGTTTGCTCCCCACGCTTTCGTGCATGAGCGTCAGTGTTATCCCAGGAGGCTGCCTTCGCCATCGGTGTTCCTCCGCATATCTACGCATTTCACTGCTACACGCGGAATTCCACCTCCCTCTGACACACTCTAGCTCGGTAGTTAAAAATGCAGTTCCAAAGTTAAGCTCTGGGATTTCACATCTTTCTTTCCGAACCGCCTGCGCACGCTTTACGCCCAGTAATTCCGATTAACGCTTGCACCCTACGTATTACCGCGGCTGCTGGCACGTAGTTAGCCGGTGCTTATTCTGCAGGTACCGTCAGTTCCACGGGGTATTAGCCCGCGACGTTTCTTTCCTGCCAAAAGTGCTTTACAACCCGAAGGCCTTCATCGCACACGCGGGATGGCTGGATCAGGGTTGCCCCCATTGTCCAAAATTCCCCACTGCTGCCTCCCGTAGGAGTCTGGGCCGTGTCTCAGTCCCAGTGTGGCTGGTCGTCCTCTCAAACCAGCTACGGATCGTCGCCTTGGTGAGCCGTTACCCCACCAACTAGCTAATCCGATATCGGCCGCTCCAATAGTGCAAGGTCTTACGATCCCCTGCTTTCCCCCTTAGGGCGTATGCGGTATTAGCTACGCTTTCGCGTAGTTATCCCCCGCTACTGGGCACGTTCCGATACATTACTCACCCGTTCGCCACTCGCCGCCAGACCGAAGTCCGCGCTGCCGTTCGACTTGCATGTGTAAAGCATCCCGCTAGCGTTCAATCTGAGCCAGGATCAAACTCTTCAGTTTAATCTCTGTATAAATTCGTATTTCTTAGTTCCGAAGAACCGAGTCATACGTCGCTACTCAAAGGAAGTGAGGTATGTTCTTAGACTTGACATCTAAGGTACTTCACTTCTAGTGAGCACTTGATTTCTTGTGCTTGCGATCAAACCAGGTAAACCCGGCCCGATCACTGTGCACTCGCATCAAGCGCCCACACTTATCGGTTGTTTAATTGTTAAAGAGCGGTACTGCTAAATTCTGTACTACTTCGCCTCAACTGCCGTTAACCTCAGCGACTTTCGAAGAACTTCGCTCTTCGCGTCGCTGCTGTTTTAGCAGCAGAGAAACGAGATTATGAAGAAGTTTTTATCGCTTGTCAAGTCAGCGTCGCGTTTAATTTCGCTTCACCTTCTCGACGGCGACCTCTTCAGATCTCGCCGGAAAATCCTTTCGGACCTTCCTCTTAGCAGCTATCGAAACATCAGGGTATTCCCTAATTTTTCGGCAACTGCCAAGCCCGAAACTATAACACAACTTTTGCAGATCATGCAGCCGGCTTTTGCCTAATTTGCATCCCATCTTGCAACCCTGCTTTCTGGTCGCCTGCGCTTTCGCTCAAACTTCCCATCTGCAGCTTCGATTCAATTTGCATCGCATCGAAGGTTGGCTACACCCCGGTTGGCTTGTCATCTTGTTCAGACCACCCATCCGGGTTAACCCTGAATCAACACCACCAGCCAAGCCCAAGACTATAACACAATTTTTGCAGTCTG
>NZ_JCBANG010000180.1:0-2992 GCF_059760905.1 Achromobacter sp. 1011811831 | reverse complement strand
CGGCGAGCGGCGCTGCACAACTGAGCGCGAACGCGACCAACACGGCCCTGCGCACCGTGGTCAACAACGAAGGCACCATCGAAGCCACGACCCTGAAGGCCGACAAGATCGGCATGATCTACCTGCAAGGCGCCGACCATGGGGTCCAGGTGGCCGGCGTGCTGAACGCCAGCAGCGCACAAGACTCGTCCGCGGGCGGCAAGATCACCATCGAAGGCCGCAAGCTCAACATCGCGCCGACATTGAAGGTGTCCACCCAGGGGGGGGCGGACAAGAAAACCGGCTCGCTGGCACTGACTGCCGAACGCATGCGCGTGGGTGACGCCGTACAGATGACGGCGGTGAGCTCCAGCGATACCGTGCTGTCCGGAGAGCAACTGGCCGGCATGCTGAAGCAGAACGAGGTCTTGCTCGACGGCCGGGTGAACATGAGCGTCGAGGATCGCATCTCGTGGCAGAACGGCAATGCCCTGACCCTGTCGTCCTCAGGTGATATCAAGGTCGGCGGCGCCATCACCGCGTATGGCGACAATGCCCGGTTGACGATAGGCTCACACGGGGGCGCCGTGCTGATTGACAAGGACGTGACTCTGGCCGGCAGGAATGCTTCGCTGACGCTGAATTCCAATCTGCCTGAACTGCCCGCAAAACACGAGACCCGCGGCGCTGCCTTCGTCACGCTGTCCGGCGCGAACGCCTCGTTCCGCGCCAATGGCCAGGACTATGTGGTAGTGCAGAACCTGTCCCAGCTCAGCGCCATCGATCGCAATCCGAGCGGCCACTATGTGCTGGGCAACGACATTGCCGGCCAAGGCAGCTTCATGGCTCTGGCCGGCGGCCAGCATGAGTTCAGCGGCGTCCTCGACGGCCTGGGCCATACCATTTCCAACCTGAATATCTACGGCACTGGACCATCGGTAGGCATGTTCGCCAGCATCATCAACGGCACGGTCCGCAACCTGAAGGTGGATCGCGCCATGGTCAGCGGCTCGCAAAGCCCGCAGGCCATGCAACTGGGCGTGCTGGCTGGCTCCAACTTTGGCAATATCAGCAACATCCATGTCACCAACAGCATGGTGATAGGCAGCCGTAATTCGCATGTCATGGGCGGGCTGGTCGGCAACTACTTCGGGGGCGATATCAACAATGCGTCCTTCAGCGGCAATGTAGTGGGCAACGCCAACAGCACCGCGATAGGCGGCCTGATCGGACTGGCGCAGGAGACGCCGCGCGCCAAGCAGATCAGCAACAGCTGGGCAACCGCCTACATCTCCGGCTCGGGCCACCGCGGCAACGTCGCCGTTGGCGGTCTGGTAGGCAAGAACATGGGCGCCCATCTCCTGAACGTACAAAGCACCGGCATGATCTCGGTGCAGTACGCCAATGCCAACATCGGCGGGCTGGTCGGCCTGAATGCGCAGGATCGCACAAGGCGCGACACGTCCGGCGCCATCAAGAATGCCAGCAGCGCCGCCCAGATATCGTCGGTGGGAGCCGGTAGCAATGTGGGTGGACTAGTGGGCGCCAACATCGCCGGCAAGCTGTCGAACGTAGAGGCCCAAGGCAACGTGAACGGCCACTACAGCGCCGCCATCGGCGGATTGATCGGCCAGAACACGGGCGCCCTCGTCGAAGACGCGCGCTATGAAGGCCAGGTCAGGGACGTCACGGCGAAAGCGCTCGGCGGTCTTGTCGGCAACCAAGTGAATGGCAGACTGCAGCGGGTGCGGGTGAACGCCACGGTGATCGGCGGCAATCAGGCAAACATCGGCGGCATCGCTGGCCAAATCTACGACGGTAGCGTGGACCTTGCCGACGCCTTCGTTAACCTGCGTGGCGGCGCCGATTCCATCATCGGCGGCATTGTCGGCGATGCCGATAACGCGCAACTCCAAAACCTGAACGTTCAGGCCAAGCTGTCGGCCGCGCAATCACAGTCCGGCGTTGGCTCTGCGATGGGCGGCATTGCCGGCGTGCTATGGCCGGGGTCTATCGTCAACGCCAATGCCAACGTCGATATCCAGGCGCCCCGCCTCTCGGCGACAGGCGGCATCGCAGGCGTCAACGTCGGCCACATCCTTGGCGTCAATGCTTCTGGATCGATCACCGGTGGCTCGACGGCTGGAGGCCTGATCGGGGTCAACTTCGGCGGAATCAAGGATGCAACGACATCGGTGCAGATCAACTCGCCGAACGGTGTGCAAGGCACCCTGATCGCCAGCGATCAGAACCACGCCCCAGAGTCGCTGCCGACGCTGCAGTCAACCTCGAAGCAGAACGGCTCGCTCCCACCAATCGGCCAAATCCTGGCTAACAATCGCCACTGATCGCCGCGCAGGCAAGGCTCGGGCCGAGTAATCGAGGGGGCCCGAGCCGCTCAACGGCGCCCGGCAGCACTTCGCCAACGCGCTGGACTTGGCCAGCATCGTCTACCGCATCGGCGCTGGCTGTGCGTTGACCTTCGATGTCAGCCAGCAGGATCCGAAGGTGGTGGCCAACACCACCTTCAACTTCGCCAGCCAGGGCTGCGCCCTGCGCTTCCAGGTACGCGGAGGCCTCATCGTCATCGCCATCAACCGGCCGCGCTCACACACGGCAAACCGGGCCGAGTGACGCGCCCCTCAGTCCCAGGGGCGACTCCTGGCATCCCTCCATCGTCAACGCCAGCGATCTCCATCCTGCCGACCACCTTCGCCAGGGCGACGAACACGCATTCGAGTTCGGAAAACTGGCGTGTCACTCATGATTCTCCCAATTTCTGATCGAAGGATTCTCCTAAATAAATAGGAGAACTTCGTTTTTTAGCCATTCGCGTTCCCATCGGTCCGAAAACGCCTACAACCCCTAGCTTGCAAAGTTCGACATTCGCATCGCGGGGCCCATCTGCTGGGGAGCAGCAGAATCAATCGACAAAGGACGTTCGCTATGAACAAGAGTTACGCGCTGGTCTGGAACGCTACCCAGGGGTGCTGGCAGGTCGCCAGCGAACTGA
>NZ_JCBANG010000179.1:0-3036 GCF_059760905.1 Achromobacter sp. 1011811831 | reverse complement strand
GCACAAAGCCCCCTTTTGCAGGGGGCTTTGTGCTTAACAGCGGACGCTGTTGCATCCAGGTGCGGCCGGCTAGGTGCGGCCGGCCAGGTGCGCCGGAATCAGGGCTTGGCCGCCGGCGCCGTGACAGGCGCGGTGGCCGGCGAGCCACCGGCGGCCGGCGTGGACGAATCGCCACGAATGCGGGAAGCGATGTCGGCGGCGGCCTTGGCCGAGGGCACGCCGAACGCCAGCACGCCGCGGTTCAGCGGCTCGCCGATACGGGGCGCGGCGATCAGCTCGCGGTCCAGCACCAGGACCAGCATGTTGCCGACGTTCTTGCTGCTGATGTCGTTGAGCTTGCGCGCGCCCGATTCCGAGAAGCGCAGGCCGACGAAGTTGTTGCCTTCGCGGTCCACCAGCTGGGCGGCCTCGGTCAGGTCGGCGCGCGTCAGCACGGGTTGCTGTTCCATGTAGAGCTTGCCATCGGGCAGCGTGACTTCCGTCAGGCCCGGGCCGGCCTGGGTCCGGGCCACGTAGAACTCCACCACGGAAGCGGTGGCCGAGGGCGACTGCTGTTGCTGTTGTTGCTGCTGGCCCGCCTGGGGCGTCGCGGCGGCATCGCCGGAATTCTTGGTCGGCGCGGTCTTGCAACCCGCAAGCGCCAGGGTCAGGACCATCAAGGCGGGCGCCATGTTGCGCAGGGTCAGTTGCATGCTCGTTTCCTTCTTTGAGTAGTCTTCAGACCGGACGGCGGACGTTGCCCGCCGCAATTGACGAAAAAAGTGTACAGAACCTGATTGCCCCTGTCTCGGCAGTCTGATTCCAAATGTAAACCAGTAATACCACGCGTCGACCGCCCGCATCTTGCGCCGCAGCATCGACCGCTTTGGCGGCCGGCCCCCGGCAGGCTCTATACTTCGCTTTCGCGCAGGGGTACTCGTCCCGCCCGCAGGGCGCCGACGTGTTGAGAGAGTCCCTTCGTACCAGTACGGATAATGCCGATGCTGGGAGCCGTATTTCCGCCACGCCATCGCGCGCGGCGGGGATTCATTCCCGATCGGCTCCAAACCATTCGCTTGGAGCTTTCCATGAACGCCAATCCCAAATTCCTGGCCGCCACCGCAGAAGTGGACTCGGCCGCCGTCGCGCCGCTGCCCAAATCGCGCAAGGTGTACGAGACCGGCTCGCGGCCCGACATCCGCGTGCCGTTCCGCGAGATCGAGCAGGCCGACACGCCCACCATGTTCGGCGGCGAGAAGAACCCGCCGCTGACGGTCTACGACTGCAGCGGCCCCTACACCGACCCGGACGCCAGGATCGACATCCGCCGCGGCCTGCCCGAGCTGCGCCGCGCCTGGATCGAAGAGCGCGGCGACACCGAGCTGCTGGCCGGCCCGACCAGCGACTACGGCAAGGAACGCCTGACCGATCCCAAGCTGACGGCCATGCGCTTCGACCTGCGCCGTCCGCCGCGCCGCGCCAAGTCGGGCGCCAACGTCACCCAGATGCACTACGCGCGCCGCGGCATCATCACGCCGGAAATGGAATTCGTGGCCATCCGCGAAAACCTGCGCCGCGAGCAATACCTGGAAACGCTGCGCGCCAGCGGTCCGGACGGCGAGAAGATGGTCAAGCGCCTGCTGCGCCAGCATCCGGGCCAGTCCTTCGGCGCCGCCATTCCCTCGGCCATCACGCCCGAGTTCGTGCGCGACGAGATCGCGCGCGGCCGCGCCATCATCCCGGCCAACATCAACCACCCGGAAATCGAGCCGATGGCGATCGGCCGCAACTTCCTGGTGAAGATCAACGCCAACATCGGCAACTCGGCCGTCAGCTCCGGCATCGGCGAGGAAGTCGAGAAGATGACCTGGGCCATCCGCTGGGGCGGCGACACGGTCATGGACCTGTCCACCGGCAAGCACATCCATGAAACGCGCGAGTGGATCATCCGCAACTCGCCCGTGCCGATCGGCACCGTGCCGATCTACCAGGCGCTGGAAAAGGTCGACGGCAAGGCCGAGGAACTGACCTGGGAGATCTTCCGCGACACGCTGATCGAGCAGGCCGAGCAAGGCGTGGACTACTTCACCATCCACGCCGGCGTGCGCCTGCCGTTCATTCCGATGACGGCGGACCGGATGACGGGCATCGTCTCGCGCGGCGGCTCGATCATGGCCAAGTGGTGCCTGGCGCATCACAAGGAAAGCTTCCTGTACGAGCGCTTCGACGAGATCTGCGAAATCATGAAGGCCTACGACGTCAGCTTCTCGCTGGGCGACGGCCTGCGCCCGGGCTCGGGCTACGACGCCAACGACGAGGCGCAATTCGCCGAGCTGAAGACGCTGGGCGAGCTGACCCAGGTGGCCTGGAAGCACGACGTGCAGGTCATGATCGAAGGCCCCGGCCACGTGCCGATGCAGATGATCAAGGAGAACATGGAGCTGCAGCTGGAACACTGCCACGAGGCGCCGTTCTACACGCTGGGCCCGCTGACCACCGACATCGCCCCGGGCTACGACCACATCACGTCCGGCATCGGCGCCGCGCTGATCGGCTGGTACGGCACCGCCATGCTCTGTTATGTGACGCCCAAGGAGCACCTGGGCCTGCCGAACAAGAAGGACGTGAAGGACGGCATCATCACGTACAAGATCGCGGCGCACGCGGCCGACCTGGCCAAGGGCCATCCGGGCGCGGCCATCCGCGACAATGCGCTGTCCAAGGCGCGCTTCGAGTTCCGCTGGGACGACCAGTTCAACCTGGGCCTGGATCCGGACACGGCCAAGGAGTTCCACGACGAGACCTTGCCCAAGGACTCGATGAAGGTGGCGCACTTCTGCTCCATGTGCGGCCCGCACTTCTGCTCGATGAAGATCACGCAGGACGTGCGTGACTACGCCGCGTCGCAGGGCGTGAGCGAGAAGGACGCGCTGCAGAAGGGCATGCAGGAGAAGTCCATCGAGTTCGTGAAGAAGGGCGCCGAGGTCTATCACCGGCAATAAGCGCCGGGCGGACCGCCACGCCTGAAAGAACAAACCGCGCCGCCCCTTGCAGGGC
>NZ_JCBANG010000178.1:0-3164 GCF_059760905.1 Achromobacter sp. 1011811831 | reverse complement strand
GGCCATGTGGCCGCCTCGCCGCGCCGCTTGCCCGCGCGCTGGCGGGACTCCGCGACAATAAACGTCAAGGCTGGGGTAACTCCGGAGCGCGGCGCGACATGGCGGTGATACTCTGGTCAGCTGTAGTCCGACACAGGCGATCCGGCCAACACGCCATGCCGAAATTACTGCCTCTTTTCCGAGCCGCCGCCGTCACGGCGGCGCTCCTGGTCCTGCAAGGCTGCGGCCCGGGCGGCGCGCCGTCCTATGTGATCTTCGGCGCCTATTTCCCCCGCTGGCTGCTGGCCGGCCTGATCGGCATCGTCGCGGCCCTGGTCACGCACCGGCTGTTCGTGGCCAAGGCCTGGAACGGCAAGCTGCCCCTGCAACTGTCCGTGTGCTGCGCCATCGGCATGGTCGTGGCCGTCCTGTTCTGGACGCTGGCGACAAGGTGACCCCATGAAACTCGCCGGCACGCGCAAGACTCCCGCCCTTGGCCGCCTTATCGCGCTGGCCATCATCGCCCTGGGCGTGGCCGCGCTGGCCTACGCCTGGCACCGCAGCGCGAACTACCCCGCCACCGACAGCGCCGGCATCGACGCCGACCTGGTCCACATCGCCACGCCCGTCGGCGGTCGCCTGGTCGGCCTGCCGGTCAAGGAGAACCAGCGCGTCGCCAAGGGCGACGTGCTGCTGGAGATCGACCCCGAACCCTACCGCCTGACCGTGCAGCAGGCCGAGGCCGACCTCGCCATGGCGCGCGCCTCGCTGGAATCGCGCCGCCGCATGCTGATCTCGGAACGCGCCAATTCCGCCATCGCCGACGAGCAGCTGCGCCGCGCCGAGGCCAACCACGCGCTGGCCGCGCGCACCGTCAAGCGGCTGGCGCCGCTGGCGGCGCAGGGCTACATCCCGACGCAGCAATACGACCAGTCCCAGGTCACGCTGCGCGACGCAGAGGTATCGCTGAAACAGGCCCAGCAACAGCAGGCGGCGGCCGCCAGCACCATCGGCGACGAGGCCGAGGCGCAGGCCGCCGTGCAGGCCCGCGAGGCCGCCCTGGCGCGCGCCCGCCACTCGCTGGAACAAACCGTGGTGCGCGCCCCCCACGACGGCTACGTGACCGGGCTATCGGTGCTGACCGGCGAGACCGTCGCGCCCAGCCAGTCCCTCTTCACGCTGGTGGCGTCGGATGAATGGTTCGCCGTCGCCAACTTCCGCGAGACGGACCTGGCACAGATCGCCATCGGCGACTGCGCCACGGTCTATTCCATGATCGACCGAGGCCAGGCCATGCGCGGCAAGGTCGTGGGCATCGGCGCCGGCGTGCTCGACGGCGACCGCGTCAACCTGCCGCATTCGCTGCCGCTGGTGCAGCGCTCGGTGAACTGGGTGCGCGTGGCGCAGCGCTTCCCGGTCCGCATCGAACTCGAGGAGCCGCCGGCGCAGCTGGTGCGCATGGGCGCCAGCGCCGTGGTCGAGATCCGCCATGGACCGGCCTGCCGCTAGGCCCGGCTTCCCGCGCCCGGGCGACCTGGCGCGGCTGCTGGCGCCGTTCCCCGGACGCGGCGAGATGACGCTGCGCCTGACCGTCATCTGCGCGCTGACCGCGCTGGTCGCCAGCGCCTACGGCACGCCGGAAGCGGCGCTGTCGGTCTACATCGCCTTCTTCCTGATCCGTCCGGACCGCGTGCTCAGCGCCATCCTGCCCGCCGTGATGCTGCTGCTGGTCTCGGTGATCCTGGGCGTGATCCTGCTGGTCACCACCGCCAGCATCGACTATCCCATCCTGCGCGTCTCGGCCATGGCGCTGCTGTCGGCGAGCTTCCTGTTCCTGGCCTCGGCCAGCAAGCTGCGGCCCATCGGCGCCATCCTGGCGATGATCGTCGGCTTCGGGCTGGACCAGATGGGCCGCGTGCCGATCGGCGAGGCCAGCACCCGCATGCTGCTGTATGCGTGGCTGCTGGTGGCCATCCCGGCCGGCGCGGCCATCGTCGCCGGCCTGCTGCTGGCGCCTTCGCCACGGCGTCTCGCCTGTGATCGGCTGGCGCGCCGGCTGCGGCTCGCCGCCAAGCTGCTGAGCGGCGACGCGGCCAGCGCGCCCGCCTTCGCGCTGGCCTTGCGCGAGGGCAACAAGCAGATCCTGACCTGGTTGAAGCTGTCCGCGCTGGAGGGCAGCTCGACCCGCGCCGACGTGGCCGCGCTGCGCCAGGCCGCCGTCTCCAGCATCGCCATCCTCGGCGCCGTGGACGTGCTGCGCGGCGAGGGCGGTACCGGCCTGCCCGACGAGCTGGCGCGGTCATTGGCCAGCTCGCTGGAAGACATGGCGGCCATGCACGAGCAGGGCGGCTATCCCGTCGAGATCGAACTGGCGTTGCCGTCGGTCACGCTGCCCCCGGCCGCGCGCGCCGCCCTCGACGAACTGCGCGACGCCATCACGCGCTACGCGGAATCGCCGGATGCACCCGCTGGGGAAACCGTCGTCTCCGACGCGCCTGCCGCGAGCTCCCCCGCCGCAAGGTCGCCTGCCGCAGGCTCGCCCCCCACGGAAACGGCCACCGCGCCGCCCCCGCCCGCCCCCAAGCGCGGCGGCTTCCTCCTGCCCGACGCCGGCACCAATCCCGAGCACATCGCCTACGCGCTCAAGACCACCGGCGCCGCGATGTTCTGCTACCTGCTGTACACGTTGCTCGACTGGCCCGGCATCCACACCTGCGTCATCACCTGCTACATCGTGTCGCTGGGCAGCGCCGGCGAAACCGTGCAGAAGCTGCGCCTGCGCCTGGCCGGCTGCGTGATCGGCGCGCTGGCGGGCACGGCCGCCATCGTGTTCATCGTGCCGCACATGGACTCCATCGCCTCGCTGCTGGCGCTGGTGTCCATCGCCGCCGCGCTGTCGGCCTGGATCGCGGTGGGGCCGCCGGCCATCGCCTACGCGGGCTTCCAGATCGCCTTCGCCTTCTTCCTGTGCGTCATCCAGGGCGCCGGCCCGGGCTTCGACCTGACCATCGCCCGCGACCGGACCATCGGCATCCTGCTGGGCAACGTGGTGGTCTACCTGATCTTCACGCGCGTCTGGCCGGTCAGCATCGCCGCCAGCGCCGACCGTGCCGTGACGGCCCTGTGCGCACAATGGCGGGCGGTCGCGGCCGGCGGCGCGGCGCGCCATGCCCTGGCCGCCGAGG
>NZ_JCBANG010000177.1:0-3189 GCF_059760905.1 Achromobacter sp. 1011811831 | reverse complement strand
ACGGCATACGATATTCCATGTGGCGTCTCGTGGGCTCGGAGATGTGTAAAAGAGACGGGCCGGGCGCTGCGGGCCACGGCCGCCGCCGTTGCCACCGCGGTCGCCACCGCGATCACCGCCGCGGCCGTTGCGCTGGCCGCCGCGAGGCTGGCGCGAGTCTTCGTCGCGTTCCTGGCGCTCGAACGAGGCCGCGGTCGTGGCGGGCGGGGTCCAGCCTTCGACCGGCTTGCGGTCGATGGTCTTCTTGATCAGGCGCTCGATGTCGCGCAGCAGCTTGATTTCGCTGTTGTCGACCAGCGAGACCGCGGCGCCGGTGGCGCCGGCGCGGCCGGTGCGGCCGATGCGGTGCACGTAGTCCTCGGGCACGTTGGGCAGCTCGAAGTTCACGACTTGCGGCAGCTGGTCGATGTCCAGGCCGCGGGCGGCGATGTCGGTGGCCACCAGCACGGTGACCGTGCCTTCCTTGAAGCCGGCCAGCGCGCGGGTGCGGGCCGACTGGCTCTTGTTGCCGTGGATGGCGGCGGCGGTCAGGCCGTCCTTGACCAGCTTCTCGGCCAGGCGGTTGGCGCCGTGCTTGGTGCGCGTGAACACCAGCACCTGGTGCCAGCCGCTTTCGCGGATGATGTGGCTGATCAGGTCGCGCTTGTGGTGCTGTTCGACCAGGTGCACGGTCTGCGTGACCAGTTCGGTGGCGGTGTTGCGCGGGGTGACCGAGACTTCGCCCGGGTTGTTCAGCACGCCGCGCGCCAGCGAGCGGATCTCGTCCGAGAAGGTGGCCGAGAACAGCAGGTTCTGGCGCTTCTGCGGCAGCAGCGCCAGGATCTTGCGGATGTCGCGGATGAAGCCCATGTCCAGCATGCGGTCGGCTTCGTCCAGCACCAGGATCTCGACGCCCGACAGGTCGATGGTACGCTGGCCGCAGTGGTCCAGCAGGCGGCCGGGCGTGGCCACCAGGATGTCCAGCGGCTTCTTCAGCGCGCTGATCTGCGGATTGATGTTGACGCCGCCGAACATCACCATGGACGACAGCGCGGTGTGCTTGCCGTAGGTCTGCACCGATTCGGCCACCTGCGCGGTCAGTTCGCGCGTGGGCGTCAGGATCAGGCAGCGCGGGCGGCCCGGCTTGCGCTGGGCGGGCTTGGTCTGCGACAGCAGGTGCAGGATGGGCAGGGTGAAGCCGGCGGTCTTGCCGGTGCCGGTCTGTGCGGCGGCGAGCAGGTCGCCGCCCTTCAGGACCTGCGGAATGGCCTGGGCCTGGATGGGGGTGGGCGCGGTGTAGCCGGTTTCGGCGATGGCGCGCAACAGGGAATCAGCCAGCCCGAGGTCGGCGAAATTAGAAGAGGCAGTCAAAACAACTCCAGCGGCAGCCCGTCGCTCAAGTTGAGAGACTCCAATCCAGGCGTACGAATAAGGAGAAAAGGGAAGCGCCCTTGCAGGGCGAAGCCAGGCGGCGAAGGGCCCGGCGAACGTGCGCAGATTGGCAAAGCGCACGGCGGGATTGTAGCTGATGTGGCCGCCGGCCATGGCGGCAAGGGGCGTCCTGGTATAACCAAGTAACATATTGCACGACCTTTCTACCAAATAAGTAGTTTCCCTAGGCCGCACTCCCTATAATCCGTGCGCTTTCATCCATTTGAAAATAAGGATTGCTATGAAAAAGGCGGCAATTGCGGGCATCGTCGTGGCGCTGGGCGCGGTTTGGACCGGCTCTGCCTGGTACACGGGCAAGAAGGCCGAAACCTTCGTCAAGCAACTGATTCAGGATGGCAACGTCGATCTGCAGAAGTTCGGCGAGCGCACCGGCGTCACGCCCTCGATCGAGCTGATCTCGTTCGAGCGCGGCGTGTTCTCGTCGACCGAGCGCTATCGCGTCAAGTTCTCGATCCCGGCCAAGGACGGCAAGCCCGGCCATGACGGCGAGATCGAGTTCGTCGAATACCTGGACCACGGTCCCTTCCCGCTGTCGAACCTGAGCCGTGGCAAGCTGGCCCCGGCCATGGTCGCCAGCCGCTTCCAGCTCGTGGAAACGCCCTCGGTCAAGGAATGGTTCGCCGCCGCCAAGGGTTCGGTGCCGCTGTCGGGCTCGTACAGCATCAGCTACGGCAAGAATGTCGACGGCAAGTTCGACCTGGCCGCCGTCGAATTCGCCAAGGATGCGAACAGCCTGAAGTTCTCGGGCATGAAGGGCGATGTCGAGGTCAACACCGGCACCAAGCACGCTGTCTTCAGCGCGCAGTCGGACAGCCTGGTGATCGGCGGCAAGTCCGACGACAGCGACATCACCAGCATGGCGCTGCAGGGCCTGACGATCGCCGGCAACGGCGCGCCGGGCAAGAGCGACATGTACATGGGCAGCCAGAAAATCGGCTTCAAGACGCTGACGATCAACTCGGCCACCCAGCCGCCCGTGATCGTCAAGGACACCTCGATGTCCTTCGACACGAGCGAGGCCGACGCCGGCGTCAACGCCAAGGCCGTGCTCGACTTCGGCATGATCAACGTGCAGAACCAGGACGTCACCGGCGTCAAGTTCGCGCTGGACATGAAGAACCTGGATCCCAAGGCGCTCAAGGCCCTGAACGAAGTCTATGAAAAGGCCTCGCATCGCATGCTGCAAAGCGGCGGCGAGGAAAAGACGCCGCAGTTCACGCCCGAAGAGCAGCAGATCCTGAAGGACAACGTCCAGCTGCTGCTGGCCGGCAACCCCAGCCTGTCGGTGGCGCCGCTGCAACTGCGCACCGCCAACGGCGCGTCGACCTTCAACCTGGATCTGAACCTGGCCAAGCCCGCATCGCTGGACGCGCCCTTCCCGGACGTGGCCATGCAGACCGTGCGCAAGCTGGACGCCAAGGTCGTGCTGTCCAAGGCCAGCCTGGCCGACCTGATGGCCTTCAAGGCCCAGCAGGACGGCGCGCCGGCCGACCAGGCCCTCAAGACCGCCAAGGGCCAGGCCGACATGGTCGGCACCATGGCGGGCGCCATGGGCCTAGCCAAGGTCGAGAACGACAACGTCGTTTCCTACCTGAACTACGCCGACGGCCAGGTCGATTTCAACGGCAAGAAGATGCCGCTGGAACAGTTCCTGATGATGGCCATGGGCGGCTTCATGGGCAAGCGCTAAGCGCGCGTCCTGCCGGCCCCTGGTGGCCGGCGTCGCAGTGAAACGGGCTGATGCGCCTTGCGCGCATC
>NZ_JCBANG010000176.1:0-3248 GCF_059760905.1 Achromobacter sp. 1011811831 | reverse complement strand
CGCGATGCCCACGCGCTGGCGCTGGCCGCCGGAGAACTGGTTGGGATAGCGGTCGAAGGCGGATGGCTCCAGTCCCACCAGCGCCAGCAGCTCGCGCGCCCGCGCCTCGGCCGCCGCCTGCGGCACGCCGTTGGCGCGCGGGCCGTCGCTGATGATGCGGCCCACGGTGTGGCGCGGATTGAGCGAGGCGAAGGGATCCTGGAAGATCATCTGGATGTCCTTGCGCATCGGGCGGAAGCGCGATTCGGGCATGGCGGCGATGTCCTGGCCGTTGAACAACAGATGGCCGCCATCGATGCCGACCAGCTTCAGCAGGCATTTGCCGATGGTGGACTTGCCCGAGCCGGACTCGCCCACGATGCCCAGCGTCTCGCCGCGCCGCACGCTGAAGCTGACGCCGTCGACCGCGTGCACCTCGCGCCGGCCGCCGAGCCAGCCATGGCCGATCACATAGGTCTTGCGCAGGTCGCGCACATCCAGCACCGGCGGCTCGCCGCCGCCGGCCGCGCGTTCCTCGCCGCGCCGATGCGGCACGGCGGCGATCAGGCGCTGGGTATAGGGATGGCGCGGGCGGTTCAGCACCTCGTCCGCCGGCCCCTGTTCGACCAGGATGCCCTTTTCCATCACGGCGACGCGGTGCGCGATCTCTGCCACCACGCCGAAATCGTGGGTGACGAACATCACGCCCATGCCTTTTTCCTTCTGGATGCGGGCGATCAGCGCCAGGATCTGTGCCTGGGTGGTCACGTCCAGCGCGGTGGTGGGCTCGTCGGCGATCAGCAGCGCCGGCTCCAGCGCCAGCGCCATGGCGATCATCACGCGCTGGCGCTGGCCGCCGGACAGGCGGAACGGATAGGCGTGGTACAGCGTGGCCGGATCGGGCAGGCCGACGAAGGCCAGCAGTTCCAGCGCGCGCTCCAGCCGGGCGGGGCCGGGATAGGCGTCGTGCACGCGCATGACTTCGCTGATCTGCTCGCCCACCGTCATCAGCGGGTTCAGCGCCGACAGCGGTTCCTGGAAGATCATGGCCATGTCCTTGCCGCGCATGGCCTGCAGGCTGGCTTCGTCCTGGCGCAGCAGGTCCGTGCCTCGGAACAGGATGCTGCCCTGCTGCGGCGTCAGGTAGTCGGGCAACAGGCCCATGATGGCGTTGGCGCTCATGGACTTGCCGGAGCCGGACTCGCCGACGATGCACAGGATCTCGCCGGCGCGGATGTCGTAGGACACGTCGCGCACCGCATAGGCGCGGTCGCCGCCGGCGGGCAGGGCGATGCTCAGGTTGCGGATCGACAGCAGCGGCGCGTCGCCCGTGGCCGGCGCGGCGGCCGGCATGCCTTGGTGTTTCATGGCTGGGCTCCTATTCGCCGCGCTTGCGCAGCTGCGGGTTGAGGGCATCGTTCAGGCCTTCGCCGATCAGGTTGATGGCCAGCACGGTCAGGAGGATGGCCACGCCGGGCCACACGCTCATCCACCAGGCTTCGCGGATCATGGTGCGGGCCGCGCCGATCATGAAGCCCCAGCTCATCTCGTTGCGGTCGCCCAGGCCCAGGAAGGACAGCGAGGACTCGGTGAGGATGGCGGTGGCCACCATGAAAGAGGCCGACACGATGATGGGCGACATGGCGTTGGGCAGGATCTGGGTGCCGACGATGCGGGCCGGCGCCTGGCCGATCACGATGGCGGCCTGCACGAACTCGCGTTGCTTGAGCGTCATGAACTCCGAGCGCACCAGCCGCGCGGCCGGCGGCCACGACACCAGCGCGATGGCGCCCATGATGGAATACACCGAGGGCCCGATGATGGCCACCAGCACCACCGCCATCGCCAGCTGCGGGATGGTCTGGAAGAACTCGGTGAAGCGCATCAGCGCGTCGTCGATGCGGCCGCCGCAGTAGCCGGCGATGGCGCCGACCACGATGCCGAAGCCCAGCGCGACGGCGGTGGACAGCAGCCCCACCAACAGCGACACGCGCGCGCCCCAGACCAGGCCGGCGGTGATGTCGCGTCCCAGCATGTCGGTGCCGAAGGGGTAGTCGGCATTGGTGAAGGGCGGGATCAGCGGATCGGCCACTATCATCCAGGGCGATTCTTCGTACAGCAGCGGCGCGGCCAGGGCCACGGCCACCACCAGCAGCACGATGGCCAGGCCGGCCACCGCGCCATGATTGCGCATATAGCGGCGCGCGAAGGATTTCATGCGGCGGCTCCCTGTTGCGCTCCCGCGCCGATGCGCGGATCGATGAGCCGGTACAGCACGTCGGTGAGCAGGTTGAAGACCACCACCATGATGGAAGTGACCAGGAAGATGCCCAGCAGCAGCTGGTAGTCGCGCTGCAGCAGGGCGTCGAACATCAGCCGGCCGATGCCGGGCCAGGCGAACACGGTCTCTGTCAGCACCGCGCCGCCGGCCATCTGGCCCAGCTGGATGCCCGCGAAGGTGATGACCGGCAGCAGCGCGTTGCGCAGCACGTGGGCGCGGATCACGCGTCCAGGTCCGACGCCCTTGGCGCGCGCGGTCTTGACGAAGTCCATGCCGATCACCTCCAGCATGGAGGCGCGCGTCAGGCGCACGTACACGGCCATGAAGAAGCAGCCCAGCGTCACGGTGGGCAGCACCAGGTGCTGCGCGATGTCGCCGGCGCGCGCCCAGCCTGTCAGGCCCGCGCCCACGGTTTCCATGCCGAAGGCCGGCAGCCAGCCCAGCACCACCGAGAACAGCAGGATGCCCATCAGCGACAGCCAGAACAGGGGCGTGGCGTACAGCAGCAGCGCGCCCGTCATGACGCTGCTGTCGATCCAGCGCCGCTTGTTGCGGTAGCGCGCCTTGGCCGCGACCACGCCCAGCAGCACGCCCAGCACGATCGAGAACACGAAGGCGCAGGACATCAGCAGGAAGGTGGCGGGCAGCCGCTCGACGATCAGGTCCAGCACCGGCACGTGGTTGCGGTAGGAAAAGCCCAGGTCCAGTTGCGCCACGCCTTTCAGGTACAGCATCAGCTGTGTCAGCAGCGGCTGGTCCAGGCCGAAGGCCGCGCGCAGCTGCTCGACGTAGGCGGCGTCGCCCGCGCCGGCCTGGCCGGCCAGCACCGCGGCCGGATCGCCGGGCGCGAGCCGGATCAGGAAGAAATTGATGATGACCACGCCCAGCACGACCACCAGGGCCTTGCCGATGCGCGAGACGAGGAAAGACAGGAATTTCATGCTCGGGTCCTCCGTGGGCGGACGGGCCGCCGCGCGGTCCCGGCGCC
>NZ_JCBANG010000175.1:0-3392 GCF_059760905.1 Achromobacter sp. 1011811831 | reverse complement strand
GGGCACGCTCGCCAGCGGCAGCAGGTCTTGCGGCCGGCGCGGGCCGGCCGCGTGGCTGGCGATGTCGTCCAGCGCGATGGTGATCGTGCGCGTGTAGCGAGGGCGGGCCTGCGGATCGAACCACAGGCCGTTGCGCCGCAGGTAGGCGCGCGCCAGGTCCAGCGCGTCCGCGCTTCTGCCGGTCTGGCGCAGATAGTCCAGCGTGCGTTCGTCGGGCGGGAAGTAGCCGGTGGTGGCGCCGTATTCCGGCGCCATGTTGGCGACCACGGCCCGGCTGCCGGCGGACAGCGTGGCGACGCCGGGGCCGAAGAATTCCACGAACTCGCCGGACACGCCGATCTGGCGCAGCCGCTGCGTGACCGTCAGCGCCAGGTCGGTGGCCAGTGCGCCGGGAGGCAGGGCGCCGGTCAGTTCCACCCCGATTACGTCGGGAATGCGCAGCATGGTGGGCATGCCGAACATGACCGTCTGCGCTTCCAGCCCGCCCACGCCCCAGCCCAGCACGCCGATGCCGTTGATCATGGGCGTGTGGCTGTCGGTGCCGATCATCATGTCGGGCGCTGCCCAGCGCTCGCCGTCCAGGTCCAGCTCGCGCACCAGCACGGCCAGCTGTTCCAGGTTGAGCGTATGCATGATGCCCGTGCCGGGCGGATGGATGCGCACGCCGCGCAGCGCGCTGGCGGCCCAGCGCAGGAAGCGGTAGCGCTCGCCGTTGCGGCGGATCTCGTGGCCGATGTTGATGCGGGCCGCGTCCGGGCGCGCATGCACTTCCACCGCCAGCGAATGGTCGACCGACACGTCCACCGGCAGCGTGGGGTTGAGCAGGGCGGGGTCGGCGCCGGCCTCGGCCAGCGCGTCGCGCATGGCGGCGATGTCCACCAGCGCCGGCGTGCTGGTGGTGTCGTGCATCAGCACGCGGCCGGGCTGGAAGGCGATTTCCGCTGCGCTGGCGCCGTCGCGCAGCCAGTCGAACAGCGCCGCCACCGTGGCCGCGCGTTCGGCGCCGCGCTGGTGGCGCACGGCGTTTTCCAGCAACAGCCGCAGCACCACGGGCAGGCGCGGGTAGTCCGCGCCGAGCGCGGGCAGGTCGACGATGCGGTAGGCCCGCGCGCCCACGCGCAGCGTGGCGGGCGTGAAATCGGGGAAAGTATCCATGCTGGCATTATTGCATTTTAAGATTTAAAAATGCAATATAGAAAAAGAGGACCGGCCGGACCGCGCAGCGCGGGCGGACCAGTCCCAGCCCGAACCCAATGCCGGCACAGGAGACTGCCATGCGATTTACCCAACGGCTGCTTGCCGCCCTGACCCCGCTCGCGGCGGGGGCCTTCCTCCCTGCCGCGCCCGCCGCCGCGCAGGACTATCCCAGCCGTCCGGTCACGCTGATCGTGCCCTTCTCGGCGGGCGGCGGCGTCGACGCCATCGCGCGCCTGCTGGCGGAAAAGCTGCGCGACACGCTCAAGCAGAGCATCGTGGTGGAGAACAAGCCCGGCGCCAGCGGCATGCTGGGCGCGCAATACGTGGCCAAGGCCGCGCCCGACGGCTACACGCTGCTGCTGGGCTCGGCCGGCGAGACGGCGATCAATCCCTACGTCTACAAGGGCCGCATGCTGTACTCGCCCGAGAAGGACCTGGCGCCGGTGACGCTGGTGACGCGCGTGCCCAACGTGCTGGTGGCGGGGCCGTCCCTGCAGGCCGCCAGCGTGGCCGAGCTGGTCGAGCGGGCGCGCGCCAAGCCCGGCGCGCTGACCTACGCCACCAGCGGCGTGGGCAACCCGCAGCACCTGAACGGCGAGCTGCTGCAATCGCTGGCCGGCATCACCATGGTCCATGTGCCGTACAAGGGTGCGTCCGGCCAGCTGGCCGACGTGGCCAGCGGCAACGTCGACATGACCTTCGTCAGCTACGCGGGCGCCGCGCCCTTCATCCAGGGCGGGCGCGTGAAGGCGCTGGCGGTGACGTCGGCCACGCGCGCCAGCTTCGCCAAGGACATCCCCGCCATCGCCGAGACGCCGGGCCTGTCGGCCTACGCGCTGGAAAACTGGTTCGGCCTGTACGCGCCCGCGCGCACGCCGCCGGCGGTGGTGCAGCGCGTGTACGAGGCGGTGCGCGACGCGCTGGCCGATCCGGCGCTGGCGCAGCGCCTGCGCGAGCAGGGCGGCGAGCCGGCGCCGCTGGCGCCCGCCGAGTTCGCCGCCTTCATCGCCAGCGAGAGCAGGCAGTACGCCGCCATCGTCGAGCGCGCCGGCATCACGGCCGACAAGTGAGGAAGCGGCCATGAACAAGGATCCGGTGGGCAACGCCGCGCAGGGCAGGGAGGCCGCATGTACGCATACCTAGGCTGTCGCACCACCCGCGAGCGCAATGCGCGCGGCACGGGCATTTCGGTGTTCAAGGTGGATCCGGCCAGCGCCGGGCTGGAACTCGTGCAGGTGCTGGAAGGGCAGGTGAACCCCTCGTACCTGGCGCTGAACGCGCGCGGCGACCGGCTGTATGCCGTGCACGGCGACACCAGCGGCATCAGCGCCTATGTGGTCGATGGGCGCGACGGGCGGATCCGCCCGCTGAACCGCCAGGACACGGAGGGCCTGAATCCCGTGCACCTGGCCATCGACCCGACGGGACGGCACGTGATCGTGTCCAACCATATCGGCGCCAGCGTGGCCGTGCTGCCGATCGGCGCCGATGGCGAACTGGGGCCTGCCTGCCAGCTGCTGCCGCTGGAAGGGACGCCTGGCCCGCACCGGGTCGAGCAGAAGCAGGCCAAGCCGCACGCCAATCCCTTCGCGCCCGACGGCCGCCACGTGATCGTGCCGGACAAGGGGCTGGACCGGATCTTCTCGTTCCGGTGGACGGATGGCAGGCTGACCGCCGCCGCGTCGCCGGCCGCCGTGGCGCGCGAAGGCGCGGGGCCCAGGCACCTGGCGTTCCACCCGGCGGCGTCCTACGCCTATTGCGTCAACGAGCTGGATTCGACGGTGACGGCCTATCGGTATGACGCGGCCAGCGGCGCGCTCGAAGCGATGCAGATCCTGCCCAGCGTGCCGGATACGCACACCGGCAACAATCGCGCCGCCGCCATCCTGGTCGATGCCCGGGGCGAACGCGTGTATGCGTCGAATCGCGGGCACGACAGCATCGCCGCCTTCCGGGTGGACGCGGCCAGCGGCCGCCTGTCCTGGATCGGCGCCGTGGCGTCCGGCGGACGCACGCCGCGTTTCATGACGCTGATGCCGGGCGGCGATTGGCTGTATGCCTTGAACGAGGACAGCGACAGCATCGTGGCCTTCCGGGTCGACGCCGCGAGCGGCGCGCTGACGCGCGCGCCGGGAGAAACGCGCACCGGCAGTCCGGTCTGCATGGTGTTCGGCGCGAGCTGACGGACATCGACC
>NZ_JCBANG010000174.1:0-3672 GCF_059760905.1 Achromobacter sp. 1011811831 | reverse complement strand
CGCCCGCCCGTCCCACTGCATTGACCATCCCGCAAGGCAAGGAGAGTAGAGACATGAGCACGGCCCCCAAGAAGCAAGCCCCCAAGGCGGACGCGAAGACGCAGGCCCAGCCCGAGGAAAAGGCGGCGTTCAAGCCCAAGAAATCCGTGGCGCTGTCCGGCGTCGTCGCCGGCAATACCGCGCTGTGTACCGTCGGCCGCAGCGGCAACGACCTGCACTACCGCGGCTACGACATCCTGGATGTCGCCGACACCTGCGAGTTCGAGGAAATCGCCCACCTGCTGGTCCACGGCAAGCTGCCGACCAAGGCCGAACTGAAGGCCTACAAGGAAAAGCTGCGCAGCCTGCGCGGCCTGCCGGTGCAGCTGCAACTGGCGCTGGAAGCGCTGCCCGCCGCCAGCCACCCGATGGACGTGATGCGCACGGCCGTGTCGGTGCTGGGCTGCGTGCTGCCCGAGAAGGACGACCACAACCTGCCCTGCGCGCGCGACATCGCCGACCGCCTGATGGCCAACCTGGGCTCGGCCCTGCTGTACTGGTACCACTACAGCCACAACGGCCGCACCATCGACGTGCAGACCGACGACGACAGCATCGGCGGCCACTTCCTGCACCTGCTGCACGGCGAGAAGCCCAGCGAAGAGTGGGTGCGCGCCATGCACATCTCGCTGAACCTGTACGCCGAGCATGAATTCAATGCCTCGACCTTCACCGGCCGCGTGATCGCCGGCACGGGCTCGGACATCTATTCGGCCATCACCGGCGCCATCGGCGCGCTGCGCGGCCCCAAGCACGGCGGCGCCAACGAAGTCGCCTTCGAAGTGCAGAAGCGCTACGAGACCCCGGACGAAGCCGAGGCCGACATCCGCCGCCGCGTCGAGGCCAAGGAAGTCGTGATCGGCTTCGGCCACCCGGTCTACACCGTCTCCGACCCGCGCAACAAGGTCATCAAGGAAGTCGCCCGCAAGCTCTCGAAGAAGGCCGGCAGCACCAAGATGTTCGACATCGCCGAGCGCCTGGAAACCGTCATGTGGGACATCAAGAAGATGTTCCCCAACCTGGACTGGTTCTCGGCCGTCAGCTACCACATGATGGGCGTGCCCACCGCCATGTTCACCCCGCTGTTCGTCATCGCGCGCACGGCGGGCTGGTCGGCCCACATCATCGAGCAGCGCGTCGACAACAAGATCATCCGCCCCACCGCCAACTACGTGGGCCCGGAAGACCAGAAGTTCGTGCCGATCGAGAAGCGGAAGTAACGTGACCGCCCCGGGCCCGTCGTCGTCCCATCCGGCGCCGCGCGGGCCCGTCGCGGCCTCCTGTATCCATTTCCAGGAGAGGTATCCGCATGTCCGCCCCCATCTCCAACGTGCGTCCCGATCCCGACCAGGTGCTGGCCGATATCGCGGACTACGTTCTCAACCATGACATCCAGAGCGATCTCGCCTACGAGACCGCGCGCAACTGCCTGATCGACACGCTGGGCTGCGGCCTGGAAGCGCTGGAGTACCCGGCGTGCCGCAAGCTGCTGGGTCCGATCGTGCCAGGCACGGTGGTGCCGCAAGGCGCAAAGGTCCCCGGCACCCAGTTCCAGCTGGACCCGGTGCAGGCTGCCTTCAGCATCGGCGCGATGATCCGCTGGCTGGATTTCAACGACACCTGGCTGGCCGCCGAATGGGGCCATCCGTCCGACAACCTGGGTGGCATCCTGGCCGTCGCCGACTGGCTGTCGCGCACCGCCGTGGCCGCCGGCAAGCCGCCCCTGACCATGCGCGCCGTGCTCGCCGGCATGATCAAGGCGCACGAGATCCAGGGCTGCATCGCGCTGGAGAACTCCTTCAACAAGGTCGGCCTGGATCACGTCGTGCTGGTCAAGGTGGCGTCCACCGCCGTGGTGGCGCAGATGCTGGGCCTGGACCGCGACGAAGTCATCAACGCCGTGTCGCTGGCCTGGGTCGACGGCCAGAGCCTGCGAACCTATCGCCACGCGCCCAACACCGGCAGCCGCAAGAGCTGGGCCGCCGGCGACGCCACCAGCCGCGCCGTGCGCCTGGCACTGATCGCCCGCAGCGGCGAGATGGGCTATCCGTCGGTGCTCAGCGCCAAGACCTGGGGCTTCTACGACGTACTGTTCAAGGGACAGCCGTTCAAGTTCCAGCGGCCCTATGGCAGCTACGTGATGGAGAACGTGCTGTTCAAGATCTCGTATCCGGCCGAGTTCCACGCCCAGACCGCCGTGGAATGCGCGATGCAGCTGCACGAGCGGCTGCGGCTGCTGGGCCGCAAGGCCGAGGACATCAGCCGCATCGTCATCCGCACGCACGAGGCCTGCATCCGCATCATCGACAAGCAGGGCCCGCTGAACAACCCGGCCGACCGCGACCACTGCATCCAGTACATGGTCGCCGTGCCGCTGCTGTACGGCCGCCTCACGGCCGCCGACTACGAGGACGGCGTGGCGCGCGATCCCCGCATCGACGCCCTGCGCGCCAAGATCGTCTGCGTCGAGGATCCCGCCTATACCCGCGACTATCACGATCCGGCCAAGCGCTCCATCGCCAACGCGCTGACCGTGGAGTTCGAGGACGGCGCCAGGCTGGACGAGGTGGTCTGCGAATACCCGATCGGCCACCTGCGCCGCCGCGCCGAGGGCATCCCGCTGCTGGAAGCCAAGTTCCGCACCAACCTCGCCCGCGTGTTCCCGGACCGGCAGCAGCGCCGCATCCTGGATGCTTCGCTGGACCAGGCGCGGCTGGAGGCGATGCCGGTGAACGAATACGTCGACCTCTACGTGATCTAGGCCAGGCGGGAACCCCGGGAGCGCCCGTGGCGCTTCCCTCTCGTCCGCTCGCCCTGGCGCGGCGCCCGCGCCCGCCAGATCGTCCTGGCGCGCAAAAGCCGCGGCTTACAATGCGGCTTTCCACGCAAACGGGACCGCGCCATGGCCATGCTCTGGATCAAGACCTTCCATATCGTCTTCATCGCCTCCTGGTTCGCCGGGCTGTTCTACCTGCCGCGCATCTTCGTCAACCTGGCCCAGCAATCCGACGCCTCGGTCCAGGCCACCCTGCTGGGCATGGCGCGCCGGTTGTACCGCTTCACCACCATGCTGGCCGTGATCGCCGTCATCCTGGGCATGTGGCTGTACCTGGGCTACGGCATCGGCGTGGGCCCGGGCAACGGCTGGATGCACGCCAAGCTCTTTTTCGTGCTGCTCGTGATCGGCTACCATCACGCCTGTGGCGTCATGCTGCGCAAATTCGAACAGGGCAAGAACACCCGTTCGCACAAGTTCTATCGCTGGTTCAACGAAGTTCCCGTCTTGCTGCTTTTGGCGGTGGTGGCGCTGGTCGTCGTCAAACCCTTCTGATTCCCCTCTGCCTTTGCCCATAAGCCAGGATCCGCATGTCCTCTGATGAACAGGACCGTCCGCGCAAGACGCTGACAATCAAGAAAACCGCGCGCGACGCCCGCGCCGAAAGCGAGGCCACGCCCGCCAAGCGCAGCCGCAGCGGCGCCCGCGCCCGCCTGGTCGCCCAGATCGAGCGCGACAAGGAAAAGATCGAACGCCTGAAGACGCCGGACGCGCCCGCGCGCGACGCTGGCGACGGCGAACGCGCCCCGCGCAAGCCCGCCGCGGCCCGTGGCGGCGCCGGTCGAGCCGACGCTGGC
>NZ_JCBANG010000173.1:0-3695 GCF_059760905.1 Achromobacter sp. 1011811831 | reverse complement strand
CCTCACGGTTCCGGGCTTTTTCATTCGGAAGGCGCCAAAGGCGTCCCGGAAACAGGATCAGCCGGGTCCCAGCGCGTCCAGGTCCACCGGCAAGGCGCGATTCAGCGCGCTGGCCACCTTGATCCGCAAGGCATTGGAATGGGCGCGGCGCACTTCGCGCTTGACGTCCAATAGCTGCTGCGGGTGCATGGAGAACTCGGTCAGGCCCAGGCCCAGCAGCAGCCGGGTCATGCGCGAATCACCGGCCATCTCGCCGCAGACCGCCACCGGCTTGCCGGCGCGCTCGCCGGCGTTGATGGTGTTCGCGACCAGGCGCAGCACCGCCGGATGCAGCGGGTCGTACAGGGACGCCACGTCGTGGTCGCCGCGATCGATCGCCAGCGTGTACTGGATCAGGTCGTTGGTGCCGATGGACAGGAAATCCAGTGCCTGGGCGAAAGGCTCGATGGCGATGGCGATGGCCGGCACCTCGACCATGGCGCCCACTTCCATGTGGGCCGCATAGGCCTGCCCGCGCGCGTCGAGTTCACGCCGCGCGGCCTCGATGGCGGCCTTGGTGGCGACCACTTCGTGCATATGGGCGATCATCGGGATCAGCAGGCGCACCGGCCCGTGGGCCGAGGCGCGCAGGATGGCGCGCAATTGCGTGGCGAACATCTCGGGGCGCGCCAGGCAGTAACGGATGGCGCGCTGGCCCAGCGCGGGGTTGGTGGCCACGGTGGCCTCACCGTCCAGCGTCTTGTCCGCGCCGATGTCCAGCGTGCGGATGGTGACGGGACGGCCCGCCATCACCTTCACCACCGAGGCATAGGCTTCGTACTGTTCTTCCTCGCCCGGCAGGTCCGCGCGGCCCATGAACAGGAACTCGCTACGGAACAGGCCGATGCCGTGCGCGCCGGACGCCAGCGCCAGCGCGGCCTCCTCGGGCAGTTCGATATTGGCGTGCAGCACCACGTCGATGCCGTCCAGCGTGACCGAGGGCACGTCGCGCAGCAGGCTGAGCTCGGCGCGCTCGTCGGCGTAGGCGGACTGGCGGCGGCGGTACTCCTGCAGGATGCGCGGCGAGGGATTCACCACCACGGCCCCGGAAGCGCCGTCGATGATCAAGGTATCGCCATCGCGCACCAGCTCGCGCACGTTACCCAGGGCCACCACCGCCGGCACGCCCATGCTGCGAGCCACGATGGCGGTATGGGACGTGGGGCCGCCCAGGTCGGTGACGAAGGCGGCGAAGCGGCCGCCGCGCAGGCGCAGCATGTCGGCGGGCGAAATATCGTGCGCCACGACGATCAGGGCTTCATCGCCGTCCACATGGCCCATGTCCGGCAGCATGGCGGATGTGCCGGCCAGCACGTGCAGCACGCGTTCAATGACCTGGCGCACGTCGGCGCCGCGCTCGCGCAGGTACTCGTCTTCCATGGCGTCGAACTGCTGGCCCAGGATCTGGCCCTGCGTGGTCAGCGCCCATTCGGCGTTGTAGTGCCGCTCGGCGATCAGCGCCAGCGTCTGCTCGGCCAGCAGCGGGTCGCCCAGCAGCAGGCTGTGGACGTTGAGCATGGCACCCAGCTCGCGCGGGGCGTCGGCCGGCAGGGTATCGGCCAGCAGCAGCAATTCCTGCTGCGCGTCGGCCAGCGCCTGGGTCAGGCGGCTGCTTTCGGCGGCGATGTCTTCCGGCGCGATGCGGTAATGCGCCACTTCGAGCGCCGCGGCGCCCATGACCACGGCGCGCCCGATGGCGTAGCCGCGGGCCACGCCCTTGCCGTACAGACAGACGACGGGGCTGGCAGCGCCAGCCCCGGACGGGACGTCCCCCTGGGACGTGACGGCCCCGGCCCGGGCAGCGCCCGAGCCGGCCGATTCAGAGGACGTTCTATTCCTGCTCACCGAATTTGCTGTCAAACAGGGTTTCGATTTCGGAAAGGGCCAGCTCGGCATCGGCGCCGGAGGCTTCCAGGCGGACCGTCACGCCCAGACCGGCCGCCAGCATCATGACGCCCATGATGCTCTTGGCATTGACGCGCTGCGCGCCGCGCGAAATGAAGATCTCGCTGGAGAACCTGCTGGCCAGCTGCGTCAGTTTGGCGGCCGCCCGGGCATGCAGGCCCAGCTTGTTGCTGATGACGATATCGGTATTGGGCATAGGGATCTTGGTGTCTGCGGCTGTCCGGTATCAGTGTCGGTCGCGGCGGGATGCCCCGCCCCGCGCCGGCTGAAATATTACGCCCGAATGATAGGGCATATTCTTAGCCGTCAGTCTACACGCAAGACGCCCTGCACTCCCCCGGCCAGCGCTTTTTCGCGCGTCTCGGCCAGCGGCAGGTTGCGGTAGGTCAGCGCCCGCAGCAGCATCGGCGTGTTCAGGCCGGCCAGCACGCAGCACTGGATGCCCTGCGCCTGGGCATCGGCCACCGCGCGCTTGGCGATGTTGGCCGGCGTGGCGCCGATCAGGTCGGTCAGCACCAGCACGCCGCCGCCCAGCTCCTGGTCCAGGATGTCCTTGAGCACCGCCGGCGCCAGGTCATCTGGCAGGTCTTCCGGCTGGATGTCGTGGATGGCCAGCATGCCGTCCAGGTTGCCCATCACGTGGCTGGCGCAATCCCGCATCGCGGCGCCGAGCGGCGCGTGGACGACGATAACAATACCCGTGGTCATGGCAGCAATCCCGCGGCCTCAGGCCGCTGCTTTCTCGAGCGCCTGCGCGAACATGCCGGCGACGTCGAAGCCGGTCTGTTCGGCGATCTCCACGAAACAGGTGGGGCTGGTGACGTTGACCTCGGTGACGTAGTCGCCGATGACGTCCAGGCCGACCAGCAGCAGGCCGCGAGCGGCCAGCTTGGGCGCCACCGCCTCGGCGATCTCGCGGTCGCGCGGCGACAGGGGCTGGGCCACGCCACGTCCGCCGGCCGCCAGGTTGCCGCGCGTCTCGCCGGCCAGCGGAATACGGGCCAGGCAATACGGCACGGGCTCGCCGCCGATCAGCAGGATGCGCTTGTCGCCCTTGACGATCTCGGGGATGTAGCGCTGCGCCATGATGGTGCGCGCGCCGTTGTCGGTCAGCGTTTCCAGGATGGCGTTGAGGTTGGGATCCTTGGGCTGCAGCCGGAACACGCCGGTGCCGCCCATGCCGTCCAGCGGCTTGACGATCACGTCCTGGTGCTTGTCGTGGAAGGCTTTCAGGCGGGCCATGTTGCGGGTCACCAGCGTGGGCGCGGTGAACTCGCTGATTTCGGTGATGGCCAGCTTTTCCGGGTGATTGCGGATGGCCGCGCCGGTGTTGAAGACCTTGGCGCCCTGCTGCTGGGCGTATTCCAGCAGGTGGGTGGAATACACGTATTCCATGTCGAAGGGCGGATCCTTGCGCATGACGATCGCGCCCAGGTCGGCCAGGCGCACATCCCGGGCCTCGGCTTCGCGCCACCAGTCATGGCCGTGCAGGTCCGCCCCGTCGACCAGCTCGATGGGCGTGGCCACGGCGCGGACGGCGCCTTCCTCGATATACAGGTCGCCCTGCATGGCCACGCTGAGCGTATGCCCGCGCGCGACCAGCGCGCGCATCATAGCGACCGAACTGTCCTTGTACGCCTTCAAGAGCGGCAAGGGATCCAAAACGAACAAAACGTGCATCGCGACACCCTGAACGGACGCCGCCTTCCCTCGCGGGAAGGCGGCTTGATTGCTACATCGTAGCGCAGAGC
>NZ_JCBANG010000172.1:0-3699 GCF_059760905.1 Achromobacter sp. 1011811831 | reverse complement strand
TGGCAGCCTAGCCTGGGCCTGCCGTATTTAGAAGCAGACCTTGCCGCACTCAAGGGCAGAAGTCTTGCGGAGGTAGCTGGCGCTGAAGAATCTCTGCAACCCGTGGCGCTTTGGCACCTGCATCCTCGATGATCGGGCAGCCCACATTCCCTCTCGTCCGCACCTGAAGCAAAGGCCCCGCGGCTTGCGCCGCGGGGCCTTTCTTGTATTCATGTCTGGTGCTGCGTGCCATATCTGGTGCGTGCCATGGCTGGTGCAGGCCCGTGCCTGGCGCTGGCCGGCGGCCAGCGCGCAGCCCGTCCGCCCTCAAGGCGTGGCAGCGCGTTTCCTCGCCACCAAAAACAAAACCCCGCAGCGGTGAGCTGCGGGGTTCTGAGCAATAAAAGCCTGACGATGACCTACTTTCACAGACGTCCGTCCACTATCATCGGCGCAAAGTCGTTTCACTGTCCTGTTCGGGATGGGAAGGAGTGGGACCAACTCGCTATGGTCGTCAGGCGTAACCGGTTGAGCGCGCGCTAAGGGCGTGCGCTCCAATCTTGGAAGAAACACAACATGCGGATCAGAGAGTTATCTCGATGATCGCGCACTCGGGTTGTAATCGATGTTGGCTGGCTGCTGACGGGGCAGCCAGATTTTGTATTGAACGACACTTGTATACGCTATACACCAGGTCATAACCATCAGTGTTATAGGATCAAGCCTCACGAGCAATTAGTATCGGTTAGCTTAACGCATTACTGCGCTTCCACACCCGACCTATCAACGTCCTGGTCTCGAACGACTCTTTAGGGGGATCAAGTCCCCGGGATACCTAATCTTCAGACGAGTTTCCCGCTTAGATGCCTTCAGCGGTTATCTCTTCCGTACTTAGCTACCCGGCAATGCCATTGGCATGACAACCGGTACACCAGAGGTACGTCCACTCCGGTCCTCTCGTACTAGGAGCAGGCTCCGTCAAGTATCCAACGCCCACGGCAGATAGGGACCAAACTGTCTCACGACGTTTTAAACCCAGCTCACGTACCTCTTTAAATGGCGAACAGCCATACCCTTGGGACCGGCTACAGCCCCAGGATGAGATGAGCCGACATCGAGGTGCCAAACACCGCCGTCGATATGAACTCTTGGGCGGTATCAGCCTGTTATCCCCAGAGTACCTTTTATCCGTTGAGCGATGGCCCTTCCATTCAGAACCACCGGATCACTATGTCCTGCTTTCGCACCTGTTCGACTTGTCAGTCTCACAGTCAAGCACGCTTATGCCATTGCACTATCAGCACGATTTCCGACCGTACCTAGCGTACCTTCGAACTCCTCCGTTACACTTTGGGAGGAGACCGCCCCAGTCAAACTGCCCACCATGCACTGTCCCCGATCCGGATAACGGACCAAGGTTAGAACCGCAAACAAACCAGGGTGGTATTTCAAGGATGGCTCCACGTGATCTAGCGACCACGCTTCAAAGCCTCCCACCTATCCTACACAGGCCGGTTCACAGTCCAATGCAAAGCTACAGTAAAGGTTCATGGGGTCTTTCCGTCTAGCCGCGGGTAGATTGCATCATCACAAACACTTCAACTTCGCTGAGTCTCAGGAGGAGACAGTGTGGCCATCGTTACGCCATTCGTGCAGGTCGGAACTTACCCGACAAGGAATTTCGCTACCTTAGGACCGTTATAGTTACGGCCGCCGTTTACCGGGGCTTCGATCAAGAGCTTGCACCCCATCACTTAACCTTCCGGCACCGGGCAGGCGTCACACCCTATACGTCGACTTTCGTCTTTGCAGAGTGCTGTGTTTTTAATAAACAGTCGCAGCCACCGATTCTCTGCGACCCCATCATGCTAAGCGCGCAGGCGCTTCACACTACCGGGGTATACCTTCTCCCGAAGTTACGGTATCAATTTGCCGAGTTCCTTCTCCTGAGTTCTCTCAAGCGCCTTGGAATATTCATCCCGTCCACCTGTGTCGGTTTGCGGTACGGTCTCGTACAGCTGAAGCTTAGAGGCTTTTCTTGGAACCACTTCCAATCACTTCGCAAGCAATGCTCGCTCGTGCCATACCCTTGATTTACGCGCCCGGATTTGCCTAAGCGCCATCTTCGATACAGCAACAGGGACATCCAACACCCTGATGATCTTCCGCGATCCGTCCCCCCATCGCACTGTACGACGGTGCTGGAATATTAACCAGCTTCCCATCAGCTACGCATCTCTGCCTCGCCTTAGGGGCCGACTCACCCTGCGCCGATGAACGTTGCGCAGGAAACCTTGGACTTACGGCGAGGGGGCTTTTCACCCCCTTTATCGCTACTCATGTCAGCATTCGCACTTCTGATACCTCCAGCAGCCTTTACAAGCCACCTTCGCAGGCTTACAGAACGCTCTCCTACCGCGTGCACAAAGTGCACACCCGCAGCTTCGGTTTATCGCTTAGCCCCGTTACATCTTCCGCGCAGGACGACTCGATCAGTGAGCTATTACGCTTTCTTTAAAGGATGGCTGCTTCTAAGCCAACCTCCTGACTGTCTATGCCTTCCCACTTCGTTTCCCACTTAGCGATAATTCGGGACCTTAGCTGGCGGTCTGGGTTGTTTCCCTCTTGAGTCCGGACGTTAGCACCCGGTGCTCTGTCTCCCAAGCTGTACTTGCAGGTATTCGGAGTTTGCCATAGTTTGGTAAGTCGCCATGACCCCCTAGCTATAACAGTGCTCTACCCCCTGCAGTAATACTTGAGGCACTACCTAAATAGTTTTCGGAGAGAACCAGCTATTTCCAGATTTGTTTAGCCTTTCACCCCTATCCACAGCTCATCCCCTAATTTTTCAACATTAGTGGGTTCGGTCCTCCAGCACGTGTTACCGTGCCTTCAACCTGGCCATGGATAGATCATCTGGTTTCGGGTCTACACCCAGCGACTGAATCGCCCTATTCGGACTCGCTTTCGCTACGGCTTCCCTATTCGGTTAACCTTGCCACTGAATGTAAGTCGCTGACCCATTATACAAAAGGTACGCAGTCACCCCTTACGAGGCTCCTACTGTTTGTATGCATACGGTTTCAGGATCTATTTCACTCCCCTTCCGGGGTTCTTTTCGCCTTTCCCTCACGGTACTGGTTCACTATCGGTCGATCACGAGTATTTAGCCTTGGAGGATGGTCCCCCCATCTTCAAACAGGATTTCACGTGTCCCGCCCTACTTTTCTTACGCTTAGTTCCACACTCAAGATTTCATCTACAGGGCTATCACCTGCTACGGCCGGGCTTTCCATTCCGTTCGATTATCCTGAATGCTAAAACGTAAAGGCTCTTCCGATTTCGCTCGCCACTACTTTCGGAATCTCGGTTGATTTCTTTTCCTCGAGCTACTGAGATGTTTCAGTTCACCCGGTTCGCTTCCACTGACCTATGTATTCAGTCAGGGATACTCCTTGCGGAGTGGGTTTCCCCATTCGGATATCTGCGGATCAAAGCTTGTTTGCCAGCTCCCCGCAGCTTTTCGCAGGCTACTACGTCCTTCATCGCCTGTGATCGCCAAGGCATCCACCATATGCACTTAGTCGCTTGATCCTATAACGCTGTAGGCTATAGGACCTGAGTATTAGCGTTTGTGCCGTTCATAAGTTTCAAAGCAGTCTGAAGTTATTCACTTCAGTCTTGAGAACTTGGAACAAAATTAATGCAATCACAACCCGT
>NZ_JCBANG010000171.1:0-3920 GCF_059760905.1 Achromobacter sp. 1011811831 | reverse complement strand
CTTCAAGCAAGGGCTCAGCGGCCCAGCATCACGGCCTGCAGGCGGGTATGCGCCTGCTGTAAGTTGCGCGCCTCGGGGTTCAGGTCTTGCAGCATCGTGTTCAATTCCTTCTGGACGGCCGGGTCGCTGACCTGGACCATCGAGCCGGAGATCTGGATTTCCTTCTGGTGCTGGGCGACGTAGTCGGCGATCTTCAGGCTGCTGTCGAAGGTGGTATTGATCTGCGGCAGCACGCTGCGGAAGGTGTCGGCGGGCAGCGTCACGGTCTTTTCATAGGCCTTTGCATAGACGGCCTTCAGGTCGTCGGGCTGCTTGAGCTGCGCGCGGGCGGCGTCGGCCTTGCCTTGCTGTTCCTTCAGCGCCACGCCCATGTCGTTGAGCGCCGTCTGCACCGTCTTCAGGTCGTCGCGGCGGGTGACGATGTCGCTCAGTGTACGCATGCCGCCCTTTTGCATCAGGCTGTTCAGCGGCTTGACCGATGCGTCCATGCCCGAGTTGAAATCCGTGATCACGGCGTAGTGCGTGGCATAGTCGCCGAAGGACTTCTTTTCTTCCGCCGTCAGTTGCGGCACGCGCACGCCGGGCTTGTCGATGATGCGGGTCTGCAGGAACTGCGTGAACGCGGCGCGTTGCTCGGGTTCCTTGTCGCCGCAGGCGGCGAGCAGCAAGGGCAGCGCCAGGGCCAGGGCGAAGATCGGACGGAAAAGGGATTTCATGGAAAAGCTCCTGTGTTGCGGGATATCGGGCGAGCCGCCGGGCAGCAACGCCAAGCGCCGGGAGCTTATCGACTGCTCCCGGCGCCTGCCACAGGTTTAAGACTTGTTTGCAAACGAAGCGAAATGAAACAACTCGGTCACAGAACGATGTGATTCGCGCGGCGTTTGCTGCTACGTGCGCGCGGCGCGCACGTTCCTGGAGGAGTACATCTGCGGAAGCTAGACCACGTACTGCGGCCGTCCTTCACGGACCCAGCGGGCGTAGCGCGCGTCGATGGCCGGGGCCAGCCGTTCATAGTGTTCCCAGGTGTCCGGCACGCGGTAGAGCGAGGCTTCGTCCACGGAGAAGGCGGCGAAGTAGTCGTCGATGTAGCGGCTGTCATGATCGTCGCCCACGTAGTACGCCAGGGCGAAGGCGGCGCCCTCGGCGTTCAGGTCTTCATCGATCAGTTTTTCGTCCAGCTCGGTGATGAGGAACTGGGCGCCGCTCAATTCCCGGCGTTGCAAGGCGGCCAGCGCCTCGGCCGAATCATCGGCCAGTTCCTCGCCCGCCATGCCGTGCAACAGCGCCCAGGCCAGGAACATGCCGATGTGGGTGGCGGCGGCAGAATCAGGCAGGTCGTCGGGATAGTCGCCTTCGTAGTGCCAGGATGCATCGTCGAATTTCATCAGGATCTGTCTTCCTTGTCGTGGGAGGGCCGCCCGCGTGCCGGGCGGAACGGGATTCAGAAAACCAGCGGGCGCAGCACCAGCACCCAGACCGCCAGCAACAGCGCCAGCACGCTGACGGCCAGCGAGACGGCGACGCCAGTGCGGCCCAGGTCGGCCCGATGGGCGCCTCGGCGCCAGCCCGCATAGCTGAGACCGGCCAGGGCCAGCCAGCCGAGCGCCGCGCCGGCATAGGGCAGGCCGTCGGCGATGCGCGGCAGGAGATTCCAGGCGACCAGCACGCCGAGCAGCGTCAGCGTGCTGCAGAGCAGGGCCATGAAACCCAGCCTGGGGCTGAGCCGCATCAGGAAGGACTGGATGCCGCCGGCGATGAAGGCATAGGCCGCGAGCTTGGCAGCGCCGGCCTCGGTGTTGCCGTTCAGGATCAGGGCGAGCGGCGCGCGCGAGCCGGTGCCGCGCAGGAAATAGTAGAAGACGCCGGCGGCGACCGCGCCGAAGCACAGGGCCAGGACGCCGTGCCAGCGGGGGCGGGGTTGGGGATGGGGCGCGAGATCGGGCGAGGACGGGTTCATCGAGGGATCTGTGGTGGTGTTCGCGGGAGTGGGTCGGGTTATTGCGGCGAACGCTGGTCCTTCAGTCGTGCCGCATGCTTGCCGTGCTTGCCGCCGCTGTGCGGGCGGCAACCGGGGGTTCCTGACTCTGGCGGAGGAGCCCGGCGATCTGCCGGGCCATCGTTTAAACCAGGATGATGTCGTACTTCTCTTGCGTATACGTGCTTTCCACTTCCAGCGATACGCGCTTGCCGACGAAGTCTCCCAGCATGGCCAGGTGCTGGCTTTCCTCTTCCAGGAAGAGATCCACCACTTCCTGCGAGGCCAGGATGCGGAATTCCTTGGGGTTGAACTGCCGCGCCTCGCGCAGGATTTCGCGCAGGATCTCGTAGCAGACCGTGCGCGGCGTGCGCACGTTGCCGCGCGCCTCGCACATGGGGCAGGGTTCGCACAGCTGGTGCGCCAGCGAATCGCGGGTCCGCTTGCGCGTCATCTCGACCAGGCCCAGCTGCGTGAAGCCGTTGACGGTCATGCGGGTGCGGTCGCGCGAGAGCGCCTTCTTCAGCTCGGCCAGCACGGTGTCGCGGTGCTCCTGTTCCTCCATGTCGATGAAGTCCAGGATCACGATGCCGCCCAGGTTGCGCAGCCGCAGCTGGCGCGCGATGGCTTGCGCGGCCTCCAGATTGGTCTTGAAGATGGTGTCGTCGAAATTCCGGCCGCCGACGAATCCGCCCGTGTTCACGTCGACCGTGGTCAGCGCTTCGGTCTGGTCGATGATCAGGTAGCCGCCGGATTTCAGGTCCACGCGCCGCGACAGCGCGCGCGCGATTTCCTCGTCCACGTTCGCGGTATCGAACAGCGGGCGCTCGCCGCTGTAGTGGCGCACCCGCTCGACCACCGACGGCGTATAGGTGCGCGCCCATTCCAGCATGGACGAGGTGGTGGTGCGCGAGTCCACCAGGATGGTGCCGGTGTTCGGACCGACCATGTCGCGCAACACGCGCTGCGCCAGCGTCAGGTCCTGGTGCAGCAGGGCGGGGGCGGGTTGCGTGCGCGCCAGCGCCTGCACGCTGGTCCACAGCTTGCGCAGGTAGGCTACGTCCGCGTTCAGTTCGTCGTCGTTGGCGCCTTCGGCCTGGGTGCGGACGATGAAGCCGCCCTTTTCCCCTTCGGGCATCAGCGCCTGCAAGCGCTCGCGCAGCTGCGTGCGCTCGGTCTCGGAATCGATCTTCTGCGAGATGCCGATATGCGGATCGTGCGGCAGATAGACCAGCATGCGGCCGGCCATGCTGATCTGCGTGGACAGCCGAGCGCCCTTGGTGCCCAGGGGATCCTTGACCACCTGGACCATGATGGTCTGCCCTTCGAACAGCAGTTTTTCGATCGGCGTGGGCGGCAGCCCCTGGCTGCGCTCGCCGCGATTCTCGCGCAGGTCCGCGATATGGATGAATGCCGCGCGCTCCAGCCCGATGTCGATGAACGCGCTTTGCATGCCCGGCAGCACGCGGACCACACGGCCCAGGTAGATATTGCCCACATGGCCGCGCTGGATGCTGCGCTCGACATGCAGTTCCTGCACCGCTCCCTGCTCGACCAGCGCGACGCGGGTCTCGAATGGGGTGACATTGATCAGGATGTCTTCGCTCATTGCGGTGGCAGTGGGCATGGGGCGGTCGTCTCCATTCAGTTGGGTGGGCGGCTTACAAGGCGAATAGTAAACGTACCGCCGGGGCAGGCAAGTCGAGACGGGGCGTTCTTGTTGACGAAGCTGGGGGCGGGTGGCGGCGGGTGGCACGGAATGGTGAGCGGGGGCAGGTGTTCGAATCCTGTTCTGCACAGAGGGGACGGGCGCGTTGGAGGGAGAAGGGAGAAGGGAGAAGGGAGAAGGGAGAAGGGAGAAGGGAGAAGGGAGAAGGGAGAAGGGAGAAGGGAGAAGGGAGAAGGGAGAAGGGAGAAGGGAGAAGGGAGAAGGGAGAAGGGAGAA
>NZ_JCBANG010000170.1:0-4129 GCF_059760905.1 Achromobacter sp. 1011811831 | reverse complement strand
ACCCCGAGAGTCGATAGACCTCGCCGCTGCCCCCGACTTCCACCGCCTGCGCCGCCACTTCGTCCAGCGCCGCGGCACTGTCGGCCGAGTCAGGCAGCAGGTAGACCCCATCGCGCAGCGTCGCGCAACCCAGCGCCTTGACGGAGCGCCAGACGCGCATGCGGCCGGTCGATGCCTTGGTGGGGAGGCTGATGAACAGGGCAAGAAAGCTCAAGCACGGGCTCCTTGGTCAGAAGGCAGTGAGAAATGTGATATATACTACAGAACGTTATAGAAGTAACTAAAGTCATGATGAAGCGTCAATTTAAGGCATACCCTAACCTGGCGTCAGCCCCCGGGCTGTAAAACGTCAGAATAGAGTCACTTCCAGAATTAATTGACATGTCCCGTCAAGGGTCATAGATTTCTTCCTGACACAAGGGCCTCAGGAGGACACTGTGCACGGTCAGCGCATCGGCTACGTCCGCGTCAGCAGCTTCGACCAGAACCCGGAACGGCAGCTCGAACACATCCAGGTGGACAAGGTGTTCTCCGACAAGGCGTCGGGCAAGGACACCCAGCGCCCCGAGCTGGAACGGCTGCTCGCCTTCGTGCGCGAGGGCGACACGGTGGTGGTGCACAGCATGGACCGCCTGGCGAGGAACCTCGACGACCTGCGCCGCCTGGTGCAGCGCCTCACCCAGCGCGGCGTGCGCATCGAGTTCGTCAAGGAACACTTGACATTCACCGGCGAGGATTCGCCGATGGCGAACCTGATGTTGTCGGTGATGGGCGCATTTGCCGAGTTCGAGCGCGCTCTGATCCGCGAGCGGCAGCGCGAGGGGATCGCGCTCGCCAAGCAGCGCGGGGCCTACCGGGGCCGCAAAAAGGCGCTCGCGCCCGAGCAGGTAGCCCAACTGCGCCGTCGCGCTGCAGCCGGCGAGAAGAAGGCACAGCTTGCCCGCGAGTTCGGCATCAGCCGGGAAACTGTGTATCAATACCTGAGAACGGATGACTGACCATGCCGCGCCGCAGTCTGCTAACGTCCGTCGAGCGCACCGGCCTGCTCGCCTTTCCGGCCACTGACGACGAACTCATCCAGCATTACACCTTCGCCGAAGCCGACCTGTCGGTGATCCGCCAGCGGCGCGGCAGCCACAACCGGCTCGGCTTCGCGGTGCAGTTGTGCTACCTGCGCTATCCCGGCTTTGCCCTGCCGACGGATGCGGAGCCACCCGTCTCCCTGCTGGACATCGTCGGCCGCCAGTTGCGTATCGAGCCGGACATCTGGCCGCAGTATGCGCAACGGCCGGAAACGCGACGCGAGCACCTGTTGGAGTTGCAGGCGTGGCTGAAACTGACACCGTTCACGGTCACCGACTACCGGCACTTCGTTCACCAGCTCGCCGATCTGGCACAGCAGACCGACCGAGGTATCGTGCTGGCCGAAGCGCTGATCGAGTTGCTGCGGCAGCAGCGCATCATCCTTCCGACCATCGAGGTCATCGAGCGCGTGTGCAGCGAGGCGCTGACACGCGGCACGCGCCAAGTCTATGAAGCGCTCACCGCGCCACTGGGTGATTTCCACCGCCGCGCGCTTGACGGCCTGCTGGCGATTCGCGAGGGCACCAAAGGCAGCGGGCTGATCTGGCTACGCCAACCGCCTGGCCCGGCGAAGCCCAAGCATGTGCTGGCCCACCTCGAACGACTGAAGACCCTCCGCGACCTGGTGCTGCCGGGCGACCTGGAACACGCCATTCACCAGAACCGCCTGCTGAAGCTCGCCCGCGAGGGCGGACAGATGACCGCCCAGCACCTTCGCGACCTGGAGCCGAGTCGCCGCTTTGCGACCCTGGTCGCGGTAGTCCTCGATACCCGCGCCACCCTCATCGACGAGATCATCGACCTGCACGACCGTTTCATGGGTTCGCTGTTCAGCAAGGCCAAGCGCAATCACGCCGACCGCTTCCAGCAGTCCGGCAAGGCGATCAACGACAAGGTGCGGCTGTACTCTCGTATCGGTCGCGCCCTGCTGGAAGCCAAGCAATCGGGCAGCGACCCGTTCGCCGCCATCGAGGCGATCATCCCCTGGGACGTATTCAGCGAAAGCATCACCGAAGCGGAAGCGCTGGCCCGGCCGGAGGACTTCGATTTCTTGTCCTTGGTCGGCGACGGCTTCACCCAGCTCCGGCGCTACACGCCGACCCTGCTGGAGGCGTTGAGCATGAAGGCCGCGCCTGCGGCGCGCGAGCTGCTCGCCGCCGTCGAAATGCTCAAGGGGATGAACGACCGTCAGGCACGCAAGGTGCCGGACGACGCGCCCACGTCCTTCGTGCGCAAGCGCTGGGAGAACCTGGTGCGCACGGACGATGGGCTGGATCGGCGCTTCTATGAGCTGTGCATTCTGTCCGAACTGAAGAACTCACTGCGCTCCGGCGACATCTGGGTGCAGGGCTCGCGCCAGTTCAAGGACTTCGAGGACTACCTGTTGCCGCCGCCGCGATTCGCGGCGCAGCGTGACCAGCGCGAATTGGGTCTGGCCGTGGAGACCGACTGCGAGCGCTTTCTGGAGGCGCGGCTCGCGGTGCTGCAAGAGCAACTGGCGACAGTCGAGCGGCTGGCCGCCGCCAACGAACTGCCCGATGCGGCCATCACCAGCACCGGGAGAATCAAGATTTCTCCGCTGGACAACGCCGTGCCCGACGAGGCCGAGGTGCTGATGCAGCAGGCGTACAGCTTGCTGCCGCACCTGAAGATCACCGAACTGCTGCTGGAAGTCGATGGCTGGACCGGCTTCAGCCGCCACTTCAAGCACCTCAAGAGTGACGAGGCGGCCGAAGACCAACACCTACTGCTGACGACCGTTCTCGCCGACGCCATCAACCTGGGGCTCTCGAAGATGGCCGAGTCCTGCCCCGGTGTGACCTACGCCAAGCTGACGTGGTTGCAGGCGTGGCACATCCGCGACGAGACCTATTCGGCGGGTCTGGCCGAGGTGGTCAACGCCCAGTTTCGTCAGCCCTTCGCCGCCTACTGGGGCGATGGCACTACCTCGTCGTCGGATGGGCAGAACTTCAAGGCCGGCGGCCGGGGGCAAGCCGCCGGCCAAGTGAACTTGAAGTACGGTCAGGAACCAGGCGTGCAGTTCTATACCCACATCTCCGACCAGTACGCGCCGTTCCACACCAAAGTCATCAATGCCACGGTGCGCGACGCCACCCACGTCCTGGACGGGCTGCTGTATCACGAATCCGACCTGCGCATCGAAGAACACTACACCGACACGGCTGGCTTCACCGATCACCTGTTCGCGCTGATGCACCTGTTGGGCTTCCGCTTTGCCCCGCGCATCCGCGACCTGGCCGACAAGCGCCTGTTTATCCATAGCGACGCCAAGCAGTACCCGACGCTCGCCGGCCTGATCGGCGGCAACGTCAACGTGAAGCACATCCGCGCCCATTGGGACGAAATCCTGCGGCTGGCCGCCTCGATCAAGCAGGGCACGGTGACGGCCTCGCTGATGCTCAGGAAGCTCGGCAGCTATCCGCGCCAGAACGGTCTGGCCGTGGCTCTGCGCGAACTGGGGCGCATCGAGCGCACGCTGTTTGCGCTCGACTGGATGCAGAACGTCGAATTGCGCCGCCGTGTGCAGATTGGCTTGAACAAGGGCGAAGCCAAGAACGCGCTGGCCCGCGCTGTGTTCTTGAACCGGCTCGGTGAAATCCGTGACCGCAGTTTCGAGAACCAGCGCTACCGCGCCAGCGGCCTCAATCTGGTGGTGGCGGCAATCATCCTGTGGAACACCGTCTACCTGGGGCGGGCGGTCCAGGCGCTGCGGGACTCGGGTAAGAACATCGACGAACGGCTGCTGCCGCATCTTTCGCCGCTGGGCTGGGAGCACATCAACCTGACCGGCGATTACATCTGGCGGCAGAACAAGCAGGTCGCGCAAGGCAAGTTCCGGGCGCTACGAATGCCTGGCGAGGCTTAGCGTACGATTTTTTCCGTTTCGTGAGCTGACCCCGTCATCGTCGGACGGCCAGAACTTCCGCACCGGCAGCAAGGCCGAGAGCACCGGCCACATCAATCCGAAATACGGCAGCAGCCCAGGGCGGACGTTCTACACCCATATCTCCGACCAGTACGCGCC
>NZ_JCBANG010000169.1:0-4463 GCF_059760905.1 Achromobacter sp. 1011811831 | reverse complement strand
CGTTGCGCCCGCCGCCTTTTTCTTCAGCGCCAGTCGCTGGCCCGGCTGAGCTTGGCGATCTGGTCGCGGCTGAGCGCCAGGCTGGCGGCCTTGACCAGTTCGTCGAGCTGGTCCAGCGAGGTGGCGCTGACGATGGGCGAGGTGATGCCGGGCTGGGCGATCTGCCAGGCCAGCGCGGCCTGCGCCGGCGTGCAGTTCGCGTCCTCGGCCACCTCGTCCAGCGCCTTCAGGATGCGCAGGCCGCGCTCGTTCAGATAGGTGTCGACGATCTTGCGGCCGCGCACGCTCTTGCCCGCGTCGGCGGCGCTGCGGTACTTGCCGCTGAGAAAGCCGCTGGCCAGCGCGTAGTAGTTGATCACGCCCATGTCCTGCGCCCGCACCAGCGATTGCAGGCCGGACTCGAAGCCCTCGCGCTTGTACAGGTTGTATTCAGGTTGCACGCTCTCGTAGCGCGGCAGGTTGTGGCGCTCGCTGGCGATCAGGGCCTCGGACAGGCGCACGGACGTGTAGTTGGACGCGCCGATGGCGCGCACCTTGCCCGCTTCCATCAGCCGGGCGTAGGCGCCCAGCGTGTCGGTCAGCGGCGTGTCGGGGTCGTCCTGGTGCGACTGGTACAGGTCCACGTAGTCCGTCTGCAGCCGTGACAGCGAGGCTTCCAGCGACTGGCGGATGTAGGCGGGCGCCAGGCCCTTGCGGCCGGGCCCCATTTCCATGCCGACCTTGGTGGCGATCAGCACCTGGCTGCGCCGGCCCGAGCGCTTGATCCACTTGCCGATCAGGGTTTCGGATTCGCCGCCCTGGTTGCCCGGCGCCCAGCGCGAATACACGTCGGCGGTGTCGATGAAGTTCAGTCCGGCGTCGACCATGGCGTCCAGCAGCGAACAGGCGCCGGCCTCGTCCACGGTCCAGCCGAAGACATTGCCGCCGAAGGTCAGGGGAGGGATCTGCAGGCCGGAACGGCCCAGCGCGCGCTTGATCATGATGAGGCCCTCTGTGTTGCCGCCGGGAGCGGCCGGATGACCGTCCCGATTGTCCAGTGTATCGGGAATGGGGCGGGCGGCGGCGCCAGGATCCGGGGCGCGGCGCGCGCCATGCACCAATTCAGGGATTCCCCGCAAAGGCTTTTGATCCGCGTCACGTTAGACTATACGGCTTTTACGGCCGGACGGACCTGCGGGAAGCCGCCGGGGCCGCCGTGGAAAGAACCAAAACAGCCTTGGGCGTACAGTCCAACAACGAACAATCACCGAAGGTTCAAGGAGCTTATCTATGCTGATCGGAAAAAAACATTTTCTGACGGTTGGCGCCATGGCGCTCGCGATGGCTATCGCCTCGCCCGTGTCGGCGCAGCAGAAGTCGGTGGCGGTGACCGCCATCGTCGAGCACCCGGCGCTGGATGCCGTGCGCGACGGCGTGCAGGACGCCCTCAAGCAAGCCGGCTATGAGCCGGGCAAGAACCTGAAATGGCAGTACCAGAGCGCGCAGGGCAACAACGGCACCGCCGCCCAGATCGCTCGCAAGTTCGTCGGCGACAAGCCGGACGCCATCGTCGCCATCGCCACGCCGTCGGCCCAGGCCGTCGTCGCCGCCACCAAGGACGTGCCGGTCGTGTACTCGGCCGTGACGGATCCGGTCGCCGCCCAACTGGTCGCCAGCATGGAGCCCACCGGCACCAACGTCACCGGCGTGTCGGACCTGCTGGCCCTGGACAAGCAGATCGACCTGATCAAGAAGATCGTGCCCAACGCCAAGCGCGTCGGCATGGTCTACAACCCGGGCGAGGCCAATTCGGTCGTCGTGGTCAAGAAGCTGCAGGAGCTGCTGCCCAAGTACGGCATGAGCCTGGTCGAGGCGGCCGCGCCGCGCTCGGTCGACGTGGCTTCGGCCGCGCGCAGCCTGATCGGCAAGGTCGACGTCATCTACACCAACACCGACAACAACGTGGTCTCGGCCTACGAGTCGCTGGTGAAGGTCGGCAACGACGCCAAGATCCCGCTGGTCGCCTCGGATACCGACAGCGTCAAGCGCGGCGGCATCGCCGCCCTGGGCATCAACTACCGTGACCTGGGCGTGCAGACCGGCAAGGTCGTCGTGCGCATCCTGAAGGGCGAGAAGCCCGGCGCCATCGCCTCGGAAACCAGCTCCAAGCTTGAGCTCTACGTGAATCCGGGCGCAGCCGCCAAGCAGGGCGTCACGCTGTCCGACGCGCTGATCAAGTCGGCCGCGGTGGTGGTGAAGTAAGCTGCCCCGCCTGAAACCCCGCGCATGCCTTGCGGCGTGAGCGGGGTTTTGTTTTACCTGCCTGTCTGTCTTGCCTTCCCGTCCCGCCGCTTTCCTGTCTTGCCGCACGGCGCCCGCCGCCGGCGGGAATGGCCGCGCGGGACTCGTCCCAGCTAGAAATCCGCGTGCCCCTGGCGCGCGAGCCGGCCGCCAAATCGGGCTGCCGGGGCAGGACCATGCGCGCTTTGGCAGAAAACAGGCGAAAATCGTCGCTGGGGAAATGTTCGTTGCAAAAGCTCGGGTAAAACTTACCCCGAAACGCAAGAAGTGCGACGTTTCAACTCTTTAATATGCTCGTTTCTCATCTGATTGGATTTGACCCATGTCATTGTTTTCGTTGTTAGGCGCGTTGGAGATCGGGCTGATCTTCAGCCTGGTGGCTTTGGGCGTGTTTATCTCCTTCCGCCTGTTGCGCTTTCCGGACCTGACGGTGGACGGCAGCTTCCCGCTGGGCGGCGCGGTCTGTGCCACGCTGATCGCCGCGGGCACCGATCCCTTCCTGGCCACGATCGCGGCCACCTTCGCCGGCGCGGCCGCCGGCCTGGTGACGGGCTGGCTGAACGTCAAGCTCAAGATCATGGACCTGCTGGCGAGCATCCTGATGATGATCGCGCTGTACTCGGTCAACCTGCGCATCATGGGCAAGCCCAACGTGCCGCTGATCACCGAGCCCACCATGTTCTCCATCCTGCAGCCGGCCTGGCTGCCGGACTATGTGGCCCGTCCGCTCATCCTGGTGGTGGTCGTGATCCTGGCCAAGCTGCTGCTGGACTGGTTCTTCGCCACGCAGACCGGCCTGGCGATGCGCGCCACCGGCTCCAACGGCCGCATGGCCCGCGCGCAGGGCGTGAACACCGGCCGCATGATCCTGGGCGGCATGGCGCTGTCGAACGCGCTGGTGGCGATGGCCGGCGCGCTGTTCGCGCAGACCCAGGGCGGCTCGGACATCTCGATGGGCATCGGCACCATCGTGATCGGCCTGGCCGCGGTGATCGTGGGCGAGAGCATCCTGCCGTCGCGCAAGCTGGTCCTGGCCACGCTGGCCGTGATCATCGGCGCCATCGTCTACCGCTTCTTCATCGCGCTGGCGCTGAACAGCGACTTCATCGGCCTGAAGGCGCAGGACCTGAACCTGGTCACGGCGGTGCTGGTCACGATTGCCCTGGTCATTCCGATGCTCAAGAAAAAACTCAAATAGAGATGGCCCACCCCCGAAGCGCTGCGCGCTTCCCCCTCAAGGGGGCACAGCGGCGGACCGGCGGAGCCGGATCCGCGCTGCCCCGATCTTGCGGGGACGGCCGGTGTGTGGGGGGAACTATGCGCAGAATGGAGAATTGAAGAATGTTGTCCGCTAAAGATCTGAAGATCACTTTCAACGCCGGCACGCCGATCGAGACGCGCGCGCTGTGCGGGCTGTCGCTGGAGATTCCGTCGGGCCAGTTCGTCACCGTCATCGGCTCGAACGGCGCCGGCAAGTCCACCTTCCTGAACGCCGTGTCGGGCGATCTGCTGGTGGATTCCGGCCGCATCGATATCGACGGCGTGGACATGACGCGCAAGCCGGTGTGGGCGCGCTCGTCCAAGGTGGCGCGCGTGTTCCAGGATCCGATGGCCGGGACCTGCGAAGACCTGACCATCGAAGAGAACATGGCGCTGGCGCAGCTGCGCGGCGACCGTCGCGGCTACAGCCGTGCGGTCAAGGCCTCGATGCGTGAAGGCTTCCGCGAGCGGCTGGCAACGCTGGGCCTGGGCCTGGAAAACCGCCTGGCCGACCGTATCGGCCTGTTGTCCGGCGGTCAGCGCCAGGCTGTCAGCCTGCTGATGGCGGCGCTGCAGCCGTCGCGCATCCTGCTGCTGGACGAGCACACCGCCGCGCTCGATCCGCGCACCGCCGATTTCGTGCTGCAGCTGACGGCGCGCATCGTCGCCGAAAGCAAGCTCACCACCATGATGGTGACGCACAGCATGCGCCAGGCGCTGGACGTGGGCGAGCGCACGGTCATGCTGCATCAGGGCCAGGTGGTGCTGGACGTGTCCGGTGACGAGCGCCGCGGCATGGACGTGCCGGACCTGCTGGCCATGTTCGAGCGCGTGCGCGGCGAGAAACTGTCGGACGACGCGTTGCTGCTGGGCTGATCGGGCCCGCGCGTTCGCGTTCAACCCGCCGCCGGTCTTTGCTGGAC
>NZ_JCBANG010000168.1:0-4522 GCF_059760905.1 Achromobacter sp. 1011811831 | reverse complement strand
TTTTTGAAGAAGAAGGCGGCATAGGTTCTTCCATGTGGCTTCTAGTGGGCTCGGAGATGTAAATAGGAGGCGGCCCCGCCCGCCCCCCGGGCCACGGCGACGGCCGGTACGTCGCGCCCGCCACGCCCGCGGGCCGCTTCTATGATCCGTTCGAGGACGACGGCCCGGCGCCGGAATTCGCGGCCGAGCCTGATCGCGACGACGAGATCGAATACGCCACCGAAGCCCGCGACGAACCCGACTTTCACGCCCGTGGCCGCCGCCCGCGCGAACCGCGCCAGGCCGAGGTGTTCCAGGTCTTCGCGCCCTGCCCCCAGGGTATGGAAGAAGCGCTGACGGCGGAAATGCAGGCGCTGGGCTATGAAAACGCCCGCGCCGGCCGCGCCGGCTGTTCCTTCAGCGCCGACTGGGCCGGCGTGCAGCGCGCCAATCTGTATTCGCGGCTGGCCACGCGCATCCTGGTTCAGGTCGCGCACGCCGAGATCTCCCACGAGGACGACATCCTCGACCTGGCCCGCGCCACGCCCTGGGAGCGCTGGTTCAGCGCCGAGCAGACGCTGCGCGTGGACACCTCGGCGATCAAGAGCCCGGTGCAGAGCCTGCAATACTGCAACCTGCGCGCCAAGGACGGCATCTGCGACCGCCTGCGCGAGCGCGAAGGCGAGCGCCCCGACATCGACACCGTGCGCCCCGACGCGCGCGTGCACCTGTTCCTGACCGGCCATACCGCCACGCTGTACCTGGACACCTCCGGCGAATCGCTGTTCAAGCGCGGCTGGCGCCTGGACAAGGGCGAGGCCCCGCTGCGCGAGAACCTGGCGGCCGGCATGCTGGCCCTGGCCGGCTGGGATCCGGCGGCCCCGCTGCTGGATCCGTTCTGCGGCTCGGGCACCATCCTGATCGAGGCCGCCTGGATCGCGCTGGGCGTGCCTCCCGGCATCTCGCGCCCGTTCGGCTTCGAGCGGCTGCGCGGCCATGATCCGCGCCGCTGGCGCGATCTCAAGGAAGACGCCCGCGCCCGCATCCTGCCCCAGCTGGACGCGCCGCTGGTCGGCTACGACCTGGATCCGCAGGCGGTCGAATTCGCCCGCAACAACGCCGAACGCGCCTGGCTGACCTCGGAGTCGATTCGCTTTGAAGTGGGCGATGCCCGCCACATACAGGCGCCGGCCGACCACGGCTGGATCGTCACCAACCCGCCCTACGGCGAGCGGATGCCGACCGAGCAGGACGCGCAGCTCTGGTCCGAATGGGCCACCTGCCTGAAGCGCAACTTCGCCGGCTGGCAGCTGCACATCATCACCAGTGACCTGGAGCTGCCCCAGCGCATGCGCCTGAAGCCCAAGCGCCGCGTGCCGCTGCACAACGGCGCGCTGGATTGCCGCCTGTTCGGCTTCGAGCTGGTGGCTGCGGGCTACCGGGACGCCTGATTCCCGGCGCCCCGCAACGGGGCGTCGGCGTCCGTCGGAATGGACGCCTCGTTGTAAAAGCGCCGCAACATGGTGCAGCTATCTTTGCTTATGGTGCCCCGCCGCAACGTTTTGGGGCATCATCGACTACACGGTGTTGCCGATTCGCACCAGCCTCTTGCACACGACCAGGGTAAACCCTATAATTCGGGTTATCCCTAGTAGCTAAACAAGTGTGCAAGCCCGTGGAGGCTAACGTGACGAACCTGAACAACACCATCCGCCTGACCGACGAACTCGAGCGCCAACTGATGCTCCAGGCGATCGAAGAGCAATTCCGCCCGCACCCGATGCGCGCCCTGGCCGCCGGACTGCGCAAGCTGGCCCACGGCATCCGCGCCCTGGCTGGCAAGGCGAGCGCGAAGGACGCGCACTCGGCCGCCTGAGCGCCGATGGGCCCCCGGTGGGCCCGGACAGATTTCCCCTTGGGGGCTGCACAGCCCCTTTTATAGACCCGCCCTTACCGGCGGGTTTTTTTTCGCCCCTGTCCCGCCCGCGTCGCCGCCCCGTCCTTGCCGCGCGGACGGCCTGCCTCCCGCTTGCGCCGGCGCAAGCGCCCCGCCCGCCCCGCTCCGCGCAAACCCGCGGCCCTTTGCTAAGATAGCCGCCCATGACGCCCGACGCCCCCCTTGACCAGACCCCCAACCGGCTGCGCCGGTTCGCGTGCATGATGTACGAAGCCGTGCTGCTGTTCGGCGTGGTGTTCCTGGCGGGCTATCTGATGGATACGCTGACCCAGAGCCGCAATGCGCTGGAACTGCGCCCGCTCCGGCAAGCCTGGCTGTTCGTGGCCATCGGCGCCTACTTCGTGCTGTGCTGGCGCCGCCGGGGCCAGACGCTGCCCATGAAGACCTGGAACATCCAGCTGGTCGGCCGCGACGGCCAGCCGCCCTCGGTGCCGCTACTGGTGCTGCGCTACATCCTGGCATGGCCCCTGGTGCTGGCAGGCGCCGCCCTGGTCTGGCTGGCGGCACGCTACACGGGCTGGCCGTCCATGGACATGTTCATCGTCGCCGCCCCCTTCATGATCTTCATCTGGACCTGGATCGACCGCGACGGCCAGTTCCTGCATGACCGGATCCTGGGCACGCGCCTGCGCAACGCGCCCCCGCGCACCAAGCCCGGACGCCCGGGAAACAGCGCCGCCACGGCCGTCAAGTAATACCAAGTTTCAATCAGAAAACTTACGCGCCGATTCTCACCGACGCGTTCAGAAAGCTGAAAGCTGCGCGCCAAGACAATAAGGCCCTATTTAAAACCGGACCTTATCCATGCGCGCTTTACTCTCCCGCCTGACGCTGGCCGCCAGCGCCCTGTTCTTCCTGCCGTGGGCCCACGCCCAGAACGCCGACGCCCGCAAGGAAATCGAAGCCGCCTCGCAGGCCGCGCTTTCCGCCGCCCAGCAAGGCCCCGCCGAAGTGAAGCTCGGCGGCCAGGCCGTGCTCAAGCTGCCCGACAACATGATGTTCGTGCCGCGCCTGCAGGCTGACCGCCTGATGGCGGCCTACGGCAACGGCAAGGATCCCAGCCTGCTGGGCGTGGTGCTGCCCAAGGCTGACGAGGACGACTGGCTGATCACCGTCAACTTCGAGAAGACCGGCTACATCAAGGACGACGACGCCCGCAACTGGAACGTCAGCGAACTGCTGGACAGCCTGCGCGAAGGCACCAAGCAATCCAACGTCGAGCGCGTCAAACGCGGCTTCCCCGAGCTGCTGATCGACGGCTGGGTCGAGGCGCCCAAGTACGACAGCAAGACGCAGCGGCTGGTGTGGTCTGTGGCCGCCAAGCACAAGGATGACGGCGCGCAGAGCGACCCGACGGTCAACTACAACACCTACGCCCTGGGCCGCGAAGGCTACATCACGCTGGACCTGATCACGCAGCAAAGCCAGGTGCCGAAGGACAAGGGCGCCGTGCTGGCCCTGCTGAACAACATCGATTACGTCGAAGGCAAGCGCTACGCCGACTTCAACGCCTCGACCGACAAGGTCGCCGAGTACGGCCTGGCCGCGCTGGTGGCCGGCGTGGCGGCGAAGAAGCTGGGGCTGTTCGCCGTCATCGGCGCCTTCCTGTTGAAATTCGGCAAGATCGGCCTCATCGCCGTGGCCGCGCTGGGCGGCGGCATCTGGTCACGCCTGCGCCGCAAGAAGGCGGATCCCGCCGGCCCGGGCCAGCAGTGATCGCAAGCCGGTGAAAGTCCTGCTGTTGCTGCTGTCGGGCTTCAAGTACCTGAAGTTTGGCAAGCTGCTGGCCACCGGCGGCTCCATGCTGCTGTCGGTGGCTGCCTATGCCTGGGTATTCGGCTGGCGCTACGCCGCCGGCTTCGTGCTGCTGCTCCTGGTGCACGAGCTGGGCCACTACGTCGCGGCGCGCCAGCGCGGCCTGGACGTGGGCGCGCCCGTCTTCATTCCTTTCGTGGGCGCCTGGATCCAGTTGAAGGACCAGCCGCTGAACGCCGACACCGAGGCCTATGTGGGGCTGGGCGGGCCCTTCGCGGGCACGCTGGCCTCGCTGGCCTGCTACTTCGCCGCGCGCGACACGGGCAGCGACCTGCTGCTGGCGCTGTCCTATGCCGGCTTCTTCATCAATCTCTTCAACCTGATCCCGCTGTCGCCGTTCGACGGCGGCCGCATCACGGCCGTGCTGTCGCCCCGCGTGTGGCTGGCGGGCGTGCCGGTGCTGGTAGCGCTGTTCGTCTGGCGGCCCAGCCCCATGCTGATCCTGGTCGCCGTGCTCGCCTTCCCGAACGTGGTGCGCGCCTTCAAGTACGACCCGACCCTGCCGGAAAACCAGGCCTATTACGGCACGACGCTGGAAAACAAGCTCGCCTATGGCAGCGCCTACCTGGCGCTGGTGGGACTGCTGGCGGTCATGGCCCACGACGTGCACGAAATGCTCGCGGGACTGCGCTAGTGTGCTGTCTCGTAGGTACGTCCGCATGACGAAATTCATCCATAGACGTCAGGGCTAGGCGCAAACCGCAGTGATACCCGTAGGTATCACGAGGATTTGCAACGACGCCATGGCGGCTAGGGGTGGATTTCGTGCGG
>NZ_JCBANG010000167.1:0-4999 GCF_059760905.1 Achromobacter sp. 1011811831 | reverse complement strand
GCCTGCCTCGGCCCGCTTGATCGCTTCGATGATCTGGCTGTCTGTGAATCTCGACTTCTTCATGCTGTAGAACTCCTCAACGAGAAAATTCTACTTCTGGATGCGACGCTTCTAGGGGGGGATTACCCACGGCAGACAGCAGCTTATTGTCGGTGAACTCAACAAACCGGTTCCAGATGGAAAGGTTCGTGCTCCGGGTCTTATCGCCACTCGATGACAGGTGTTCTTCATATAACGGTGCGACGTCAGCAACGCGGGTTGGCTGTTTTGCCGATACAGGTTTCTGCGACTCCCATACCGCCGGCAGTGGCTCGGGCAGGGCGGACAGGTCGGGAGGGGCGAGTTGCTCGCCTTGCTGGCGGGCAGCCAGCATCTTGTAGCCGGTCTGGATATGCCGGAGCACCTCATAGGTGAGCGCCTGCCATTCGGTGTCCGTTGCACTCAGTTGATAGCCCCGCATCATTAGCAACTGGGCGATGGCGCCGTGGAACTTGCCGACTTGCCCGGATGCTAGGGCGCGATTGATGAGGCCCTGCATCTCTTTCACGTTGGCATCCAACGACTCAAATTCGTCGTCGTCGAGCCCACCCTTGCGCGCCTGGGAGTCGGCATTCAGCCCTTGCAGCCAGAGCGCGGCCAACTGGTCGGAGAGCTCCGCGGTAACCGAGATGGCCTTGAGCCGTGTTCGGGCATCCCGCTTGAGGAACGCGCCCACCGAGTTTTGATTGGCCTGCTGGGCGCGGGCCTCGGCAAGTTGCCGGTCGGTGTCAACGGTGAATTCGGCGCAGGCGGCTTTGGCTTTCCGATAGTCCCGGCCCAATCTCTTGATGAAATTGGCCTGGCCGAGCTGGCCGCGCAAGTCTTTTGGGATAGGGCGGACGAATTTGTAGCCGTGGTCGTCCTTGCGCATGTAGAGAGGCATGTCAGCTTCCTGTGCTGACCGAACCTCGCGCTGCCGTTGTGTACCAGTCATGTGTACCAGTTGGGGGCAAAAACTCCCCTATGTATCGGCAAATCAATGACTTGGCTTGAATTGGCGGAAGCGGTGAGATTCGAACTCACGGAGGCGTCGCTGCCCCTGCACCTTTCAAGGGTGCCGCCATAAGCCTCTCGGCCACGCTCCTGATGTTGCACAGACACCATCCCATTGCACGCGTGCCCTACTGAAAAAACCTGAAATTCATCCAGGACTTCCGGCTCATCTCGCGCGCGTACTGCTGCGTATTCCCCACCGTAATCAGGCGTTTCTTCGATGTGCATCAAGAACAGGTCCGGCAGACGTTCCCGAACGCTATCGCAGTGTTCAAGCGGCCCGCCCGACGCCGTGTCTCCATCGGTCTCTGCGTCGTTCTAGGTAGCCTCGAACGCTTCAGTTAGCTACTCGGTATGGCTTTATATATATACGCCCCGTAGGGCGGGGTAAGCGAGCCTCCTAAGATGGCCGCCATTGGTCCGCGTCACGGGGTAGCGGGCCTTCCCTTTACCCCGGCACACGGACCAATCAGCGCAGCCGCTACCCCGTCCTGCGGGGGGCCGAAAGCGTTTTTCATCTTCAACGTGACGTACTTCTTAGGGTCAATATCCAGTCCTTCGACGACATCCAAAGCGCGCCAGCTCATCGCATACCAGGCCGCACGATTGGGCCTTGCGCCGACGCGCGTTACCACCAAGAGATAGCCGTCCACCAATTCGCGTTTCGCCTTGGTCAGTCCGTCCTTGCTCATCCAGCCCAACGGCCGCATGGCCTTCTCGCAAATGACCAGCGAACCGTTGTTGCGGCCGTTGTACTGGAGCATGACGTCGAACAGCAACGCCCTGGCACGATGAGACAGCGAGCGGAATGCCGGGTCGTTCATGACCCAATGAGGAATTCCGACAAACCGCTCGGAGCTTCTGGCCTTTTTCGGCCTGACCATCAACGCGCCCCAAGGCTACGTTCCCGAAACCAGTGCATGACCTTTCGACGGTCTTTCCTGGTAAATCGATACTCTCCGTAGCGCACCGTTCTCCCATCTCGATCACGGCCCGATAGCATCCGGCAGGGTACATCTAGTCCGCGCCTGCGCAACTCGGCGACCAACTGCGGGCTGTTACTGCACCCTGCGACACGGTCCAGCTCTTCCCTGGATATCGGGCGGCGCAGCAAGCCGACGATGGCACGCAGGTGCCGCGGGCTAATACTGCCGGAGAAATCGCAACTATCAATGCACGACTCTCTCGTGACGAAATTCAACGTCAGCGGGGTATCATGCGCACTGGTCGTCGGGGTCGCGCTCTTGCCTGAGTCGTGGCCCTTTTCTTTGGTCGTCGTCATGGTTCAGGCCTCCGCCTTGTTCGCGGCCTGCCATGCGGTGGGATCGGCCAGCCAAGCGCGGACTTCGGCCACCGGCCATGCTGTAGCGCGAGCAGACAGCTTGATTGGCGCCGGAAATCGTCGCCCTCGAACCCAAGCCCAAACCGTGGACCGAGCCAACCCGGTCACGGCGCAAATGGTCGGCAAGCGTACATAGCCGACGGCTGGCAGTTGTGCGGGAAGAGAGGGGTGTAGGCCTTCGCGGGCTACGAAAGAGTTATTCATCGCGTCAAATCCTCATGTGGACGATCTCGGCGCGAACTTTCTCAATTTCTCATTCTTAACACGCAGCGGAACTACAAAATTTAATCAGCAGGATGCTTAAGCACCAAGGTAATCGTGCTCTCGGACCACCCGCGCTCGCGACGATGCTTCTGTGCGAGCTTTAGTGCAATTGCATGCCTAGAAAGCTGCGGATTCTTAGCAAGAAGAGCTTCGGCTTCCTGACGAATCTTCTGACGCCGATCACTAACGCCATACTTTCGTTCCTTCGAAACGTTGCCCTTTATGCCCCCAGCCCGGTGCTTTCGGCCACTCTCAACATTTTTTCGTTGGCTTTCCGCTTTGGCCAAAATCAACCACTGACTGGCGGTCGACGCAGCTTGTTGCGCCTGCGTTCCGGCTACGAGAGGGAGAAGACCCAACCCGATGGGTTCCTGCCGCAAGGTCCGCACGGCGATACGAATACGGTGCAGCGCATACGCAGCGACGAACTCCCAGGGTTCGGCAGCGATAACTTTCTTCAAGGCGGCATGATTCTTACCGATAAACCGCCACAACTTGGTACTGCGTAATTCCCAGTTGTAGCCAGGCGGGGCAAGTCCTTCATCCAGATGAGTAGCGCCGTCGGTTTCCCCGAGCGCATTCATCGCATTGAGCATCGCCTCAATCTCGGCGACCATTCGGCCGGACAGCAGGCGCCCTCCCTGTTCAACCAGACGAGGCAATCCCAGCGCTTCGCCATGAGACGGCACATTGCCCATCCATCGACGAAGCGCCCTGTAGTTTTCCGAACGTTGGAGTGGGGAATGGGCACTCATGCTGTGCGGGTCAGCGGAACGACATTGCCGCCGATGCGCAGCGCGTCCAGGTAGTCGGCCCATGCCTGCATCATGGCTCGTCGCTCCTTGATGAATTTGGTCCGGTTGTAGGCCGCGCCCAGCATGTCGGGCACGGCATGAGCGAGCTGGTGCTCGATGACCTCGGGCTTTTGGCCCAGCTCTTCATGCAAGATGGTGCGCGCCATCGCTCGGAAGCCATGGCCAGTGATTTCGGTTTTTGTGTCGTAACCCAGCCGGCGCAGCGCCGCATTGATTGCCGCACCGCTCATGGGACGGGTAGACGTGCGCGCACCCGGAAAGACGTAGCGCCCGCTTCCGGTCAAGGCTTGCAGGTCGCGCAGGATATCCACGGCCTGACGCGCCAGCGGCACCAGGTGCGGGGTGTTGGTCTTGGACACGGTGTAGCGCCACTCGCCCTTGTCCAGGTCGATATGTGCCCACTCCATCGTCCGCAGCTCACCGGGCCGGACAAACAGCACAGGGGCGAGTTTCAAGGCGCACAACACGGGAAAGGTGCCGGTGAAGCTGTCGATGGCGCGCAGCATCTCGGCGACCTGGGCCGGGTCGGTAATGGCAGCCATATGCGTAGTCGCCGGGGTCGGGATTGCGCCGGCCAAATCGCGCGCCGGGTCGCTCTTGCAAAATCCTTCCTTGATGCCGTAGCGGAACACCATACCGATCTTGCTGCGCACCTTGTGGGCGGTGTGGCGCGCGCCCCGGCTGTCGATTCGCTTCAAGACGGCCAGGATTTCGGGGGCGTCGATTTCGGTGATCGGGCGGTGGCCTAGCCAGGGGAACACGTCGTTTTGCATCCAGGCCACGGTGTGAGCGTGTGTGCTGTCCGATACCTGGGGGCGGTGTTCTTCCATCCAGGCCTGGGCCACGGCTTCAAACGAATTGGCGGAGGCCAGCTTGGTGGCGCGTTTGTCGTCCTTGCGCGCTTGGCCGGGGTCCACTCCGTCGGCCAGCAGCATGCGGGCTGCCTGATGCTTTTCCCGAGCCTGGGCCAGGCCTATGTCCGGGTAGACGCCATGGGCCAGGGTTTTTTGTTTGCCCAAGTACCGATAGTTCCAGCGCCAGTACTTTTTACCGTCCGGGTTGACCAGCAGATACAGCCCGCTTCCCGCATCGGCCAGCTTGTAGGGCTTGGGACTGGGTTTGGCCTGACGGCACGCGGTATCGGTCAGTGGCTTGGAACTCCGCCTGGCCTTGTGGGTTACGGGGTTTTCGACATTCATCTGATGGTATCTGGCGGGCTTGCTGATGAGTTTTCAGCAGATACCAACAAAGATACCAGCGGCGGCGATGGTATGTCCATAGACCTACCTGGACTGTGATAGACAATAAAAATCCCTAAGTCATTGAAAACTTAGGGATTTTAGACTGTCTTGGACTTCTGTGGACTGCGTTATGGTGCCGGTGAAAGGAATCGAACCCTCGACCTTCTCATTACAAGTGAGCTGCTCTACCAACTGAGCTACACCGGCAAGGCGCGCCATGGGGCACGCGCGGGGACTGCATTGTAATGAAAAACGCAGCCCCCGGCATGGAACGGCGCGCGCGGGCAGGCCGCGCGCGCCGGGTG
>NZ_JCBANG010000166.1:0-5283 GCF_059760905.1 Achromobacter sp. 1011811831 | reverse complement strand
CGGGAATGCCGTGCAGCGGACCGCGCACGCGTCCCGCCGCGCGCTCGGCGTCGAGCGCGCGCGCCTGCGCCAGCGCGGCGGGAATGTCCGTGTGCACGAAGGCGTTGAGCTGCGGGTTGAGCCGCTCGACGGCCGCGCCGGCGTGGCGCACCAGGTCCTCGGCGCTGAACGCGCCCTCGGCCATGCCCCGCGCCAATTCGGCAAGGCCGCGACCGGCGAAGAAACCCGGTTCGACCGCCAGGCGCGGCGTGTTGCTCGCAGGCCGGCTCATCGCGCGGCTCCGGTTTGCGCGGCGCCGGCGGGCAGGCGCGGCGCCACGCCGGGGCGCACCTGCAGCATGGCGATCATGCCGATGGCGGTGGCGATGGACGCCGCCACGAACATCACCGAATAGCCGTGGCGCGCGGCCAGGTAGCCGGTCAGCGTGGGCGCGAGGATGGACGCGATGTTGGCGAAGAAGTGCATCAGGCCGCTGAAGGTGCCGACGCGACTGGCCGGCGCGGTGTCGATGACCACGGCCCAGTACACGGAGTTGGGCAGCGCGTTCAGCGCATTGGCCAGCGTCATCAGCGCGATCACGGCGAACACCGACTGCGCCTGCGACACCAGCATGAAGCACAGCGCGGTGGCCAGCAGGCAGCCGGCGGCGAACCAGCTGCGCGCGATCTTCAGGCTGCCGGTGCGCTTGAGCAGCAGGTCGGAGATGCGGCCGCCCAGCAGCACGGTGACGCAGGCGCCGGTCCAGGGAATCATGCCCATGTACCAGAGCGAAGACAGGCTGTAGCCGAAGTTGTCCTGCAGGTACTTGGGCGTCCAGGTCAGCAGCAGGAAGTTCACGTACATGAACGAGAAATAGCCCAGCGTGTTGAGCATCAGCGTCTTGCTGCGAAAGAAGGTCCACCACGGCAGTGCCGGGCCGTCCACGGCCTGGCCGGCGGCGGCCTGCTGGCGGGCCGACTGGATCTCGCGCAGTTCGGCGGGCGACACGCGCGGATTGGTCTCCGGGCGGTCGGTGAAGATGCGCATGAAGAACACCAGCACGATCAGGCCGGCGCCGCCCAGGATGTAGAACATGGCGCGCCAGCTGCCGGTCAGGCTCAGCAGCCCCACCGCCACCGGCGCGGTCAGCAGCGCGCCCAGCGGCGTGCTGAGCAGGCCGAAGCCGACCACGAAGCCGCGCTCGCGCGGCGTGGCCCAGTTGGCGATGGTCTTGTTGATGATGGAGTACGCCGGCCCTTCGGCCGCGCCGAACAGGATGCGGATGGTGGCGAAGCCGGCCAGCGCCGAGCCGCCCAGGAAGGCCAGGCCGAAGTCGCCGGCCCAGGCGGTGGCGATCTCGAACACCGACCAGGTCACGCCGGCCACGATCCAGACCTTGCGCGGGCCGTAGCGGTCGGCCAGCATGCCGCCGAACAGCGCGCCCACCATGTAGCCGTAGCCGAAGTAGCCCAGCACCGAGCCCCAGTCGCCCCGGTCCAGCCCGTACTCGCCCGTGATGTGGGCGGCGGCATAGGACATGGCGCCACGGTCGATGTAATTGATCAGCGCCAGCAGCACCACCATTGTGAAGATCCGGTAGCGGAACCGGGAATTCTGCGTTTCAGTCGTCATTGCGATCGGTCCAGTCGATTTACCCAAACGTTTGGGTTGCGGAATGCTAGTGGTTTTGGGCGGGAAGCGACACCGGGAAAACCCTTGCTGAGATTGCAGCCGAAAGACGCCGGACGGGGCCATGCCGCGCCGGCGGCGCGCCTCCGGCCGCGCGCTAGCGTGTATCCTCCAGCCCCATGAACAAATCCCGTCCCGTCACGCTGCAGAGCCTGGCGCGGCAGCTCGGCCTGAACGTGTCGACGGTGTCCCGGGTCCTGAACGGTTCCGAGGACGATGCGCGCGGCGCGGCCGCGCCCGGCACCGTCGAGCGCATCCGCGCGCTGGCGGCCGAGCTGCGCTACCAGGCCAATCCGCACGCCGCCAGCCTCAAGACCCGCCGCAGCCGCAGCATCGGCGTCCTGGTGCCGCGCCTGTCCGACATGGTGCTGGCCACGATCTACGAAGGCGTGGACGAAGCCGCCGCCGAACACGGCTACCTGACCTTCGTCTCCAACACCCAGGACCAGCCGGACAAGCAGCGCAAGCTGATCGACATGGCGGTGGCGCGGCGCGTGGACGGCCTGATCCTGGGCGACGCGCACAGCGGCCCGGACGCCAGCCCCAATCCACTGCTGGCCGAACTGGCCGCGCGCGGCGTGCCCTTCGTGCTGGTCAGCCGCCATGCCGACGCGCATTGCGCGGTGACCTGCGACGACGTCGAGGGCGGCCGCCTGGCGGCGCGCCACCTGCTGGACATGGGCCACCGCCGCATCGCGGTGATGACTGGCGAACCGTATGCCAGCACCGGCCGCGACCGCGCGGCCGGCTTCCTGGAAATCTGCGCCGAGCGCGGCGTGGACGTGCCCGCGCGCTGGCGCATTCCCAGCCCCTTTGATACCGATGCCGGCCGCAGCGTCGGCGCCGGCCTGCTGGCCGGCCCGGACCGCCCCACCGCCATCTTCGCGGTCAACGACTTCCTGGCGGTGGGCGTGATGGGCGCGGCGCGCGAGCGCGGGCTGGAAGCCGGCCGCGACGTGGCCATCGTGGGCTACAACGACACGCCGCTGGCCGGCGCGCTGCCCATCGGCCTGAGCACCATCCATTCGCCGATGCATCAGATGGGCCGGCTGGGCCTGGAACTGCTGTTGCAGAAGCTGGCCGGCGACGATCCGGGCAGCCAGCGCCTGGCGCCCTCGCTGGTCGTGCGCGGCAGCAGCGACCGGCCCGTGCCGGGCTGATCGCCGCGCCCGCCGGCGCGCTCAGGCCGGCTTGACGGCCCGGGTGGCCAGGAAGGTCGGCAGATAGCCATCGATCACGAAGCGCGGCCGGGGCTGGCGCGCTTCATGAAAGCCCGCCAGCAGGAAACCGGCGTCGAGCTGGCCGCCGATCTGGTCCTGCAGCGTGTGGCCGAACACCAGCGCCTCGCCGCGCGCGCGCTTGGCATCCAGCGCCTCGGCGTCCAGGTGCCGCGTGTCCGCGTAGGGCAGCGCGTGCGCCGGCCGGATCAGGCCCTGCTCCGCGTATCGCGGATCGCGGTCGCCCACGAACACGACCGGGTTGTAGAAGCTGGACAGCAGCCGGCCGCCCGGCCGCAGCACGCGGAAGCACTCGCGCCACACGGGCCGCACGTCGGGCACGTACAGGTTGGAGATGGGGTGGAACACCACGTCGAAGGCCTGGTCCTCGAAGGCCGACAGGTCGCGCATATCGCCTTGCACGGCAGTCAGCGCCAGCCCTTCGCGGCGCGCCACGGCGCGGTCCTGCTCCAGCTGCCCTTCGGACAGGTCGAACACGGTGACATCGGCGCCGGCCGCGGCCAGCACCGGCGCCTGCTGGCCGCCGGCGGAAGCCAGGCACAGGATGCGCAGGCCACGGACCGCGTCCAGCCAGCCGCGCGGCAGCGGCTCCGGCGTCAGGCGCGCGGCGGACAGATCGCCGTCCCGAGCGGCCGCGATGATCTCGGGCGTCACGGGCCGCGACCATTCGCAGTCCTGCGCGGCCTGCTGGTCCCAGGCCGCCTGGTTGTGGGCCAGCAGATCCAGGCTGGCGTCGTGATGGTTGGAGGATGCCGTCATAAAGAGAACTCCTTGGTGCGCATCGCGCGGGCGCGCGCCATGGGTCCGGACGGCGGGCGCGCGCGAACGCGAACGCGCGTGGCCCCGCCCTGCCTGTGGCTTGCGACAAACTTGAGATGCGTGAGATGGATGCCCGGCGGGCGCGGACGCGCGGTCGCCGGAGGGACGCGCCGTCCCGGCAAGGCCGCGATGGCTTGCCGGAAATGGCGGGAGGTGCAGGTCAGACCTGGATGATCATTTTGATGCGCTCCTTTGAGCAGCGGGTATTCTATCCCACCTTGCATCCAGGCAAGAACCGCCAGTCGGCCGGCCCCGACGCTGAAGCCGCGCCCATGGCCGCAAGACGCTCCGGCGCCATCGCCGACCCACACGACCAGGACAAGAACCCCATGGACACCCCGCAGCACACTTTCCTCGACGTTGCCGGCCAGCGCCTCATGCGCCTGGCGGACAACGGCCCCCTGCTCGCCGGCGAGCAGGACGTCACCGACCTTCTGGGCCTGACCTGGGGCGAGGACGTGGACTGGATCGTGCTGCCCGTCCGCCGCCTGCCGGCGGACTTCTTCCGGCTGGAAACGCGCATCGCCGGAAACATGCTGCAAAAGCTCACCAACTACCGGATGAAGTGCGCCATCGTCGGCGACATCTCTGCGCCGCTGGCCGCCAGCGGCGCGCTGCGCGACTTCGTGCGCGAGTCCAACCAGGGCCGCGCCGTCTGGTTCGCCGACGACATGGACGCGCTGGGCCAGCGATTCGCGCAGGCCTGCGCAACCGCCACGGCCGCCAAGAGCGATATCTATCAATTCCAGCGCGGCAACGCGCCGCTGCTGATCTCCATCCCCCACCTGGGCAGCCAGCTGCCCGACGCGCAGCGCGCGCGCATGACCGAGGCCGGCCTGCGCTCGGGCGACACCGACTGGCACCTGGACACGCTGTACGGCTGGGCCAGGGCGCTGGGCGCCTCGGTGCTGGGCGCGCGCTATTCGCGCTACGTGGTGGACCTGAACCGTCCGTCCGACGACGCCAGCCTGTATCCCGGCCAGACCAAGACCGGCCTGTGCCCGACGCACACATTCCGGGGCGAACCGATCTACCAGGACGGCGCCGAGCCCGACGAGGCCGAGCGCGCGCGGCGGCTGGACGCGTACTGGCGGCCATACCACGACAAGCTGCGCCTGGAGATCGAACGCATCCGCGCCGAGCATGGCGCCGTGCTGCTGTGGGAAGCGCACTCCATCGCCAGCGTGCTGCCGCGCCTGTTCGAGGGCAAGCTGCCCGACCTGAACATCGGCACGGCCGACGGCGCCAGCTGCGCGCCCGACGTGCTGGACGCGATCCGCCAGCGCCTGGAGGGCGCGGCGCCCTATACCTGGGCCGTCAACGGCCGCTTCAAGGGCGGCCACATCACGCGCCACTATGGCAAGCCCGGGGACGAGGTGCACGCGGTGCAGCTTGAGATGTGCCAGTCGACCTACATGGACGAGACCTATCCCTACGCCTATCGGTCGGAATTGGCGTCGAGGGTGACGCCCGTGGTGGAAGGCATGGTCGGCGCGGCGCTGGAACGGATCAGCGCTCGCGGACGTTGAAGGCAAACGTCCGCGACCCGGCGCAAGCC
>NZ_JCBANG010000165.1:0-5292 GCF_059760905.1 Achromobacter sp. 1011811831 | reverse complement strand
ACCCGGCCGCCGGCCGGGTCGACCTGCGCGGCACGCTGCTCGGCGCGGCCAGCGGCTGGACCGATGCCGGCGGCACGCTGGTGCCGTTCCGCGCCGGCGCGATCGACATCGCGGCGCAGCGGCTGGGCGAGGGCACGCCCAGCGAGGCCTTCGCCGCGCTGAACGCGCGCCTGAACACCGCCGGCATGTACGGCGGGCGCAGCGTCCAGCTCAAGCAGGGCGACCTGGTGATCGGCGACGGCCTGAAGGCGGGCGAAATCAATGTATCGCTGGATGCGGGCAGCCTGACCGTGGCCGGGCGCATCGACGCCAGCGGCATCGAGGTCGGCACGATCCGGCTGGCGGCGCGTCATGGCTTGACGATCGGCGGCCAGGCCGTGCTGGACGCGCACGGCACGGGACTGCGCGTGGACGGCCGTGGCCAGATCATCGACAGCCCCAACCGCGCCATCGTGGAACTGAGCGCCGCCGACGGCCTGCTGACGCTGGCGTCGGGCGCCCGCGTCGACCTGCGCCACGGCACCGATGCGCCGGCCGGCAGGCTGGACGGGCGGGTGCGCGGCACGCTGACGCTGAACGCGCCGCGCACCGGCCAGACCAGCGGCGACATGCTGATCGACGCGTCGGGCGCGCTGGACATCCAGGGCGCGGGCGCCATCGTGGTCAACGCCATGTATCGCGACGCCGTGCTGCTGGACGGCAACGACGCGGCCGGCGGCAAGCCCTACAAGTACGTGGACCAGGACTACCTGAACCAGCGCCACGCGGACAGCGAGCGCTTCATGCAGGCGGCGCTGGCCAATCCCGCGCTGCTGCGCGGCAGGCTGGCGGGCCTGAACAATGCGCGCTACCTGGATGCGCTGCGCCTGCGGCCGGGCCTGGAGCTGTACGCGGCCGGCGACCTGGTGGTGCGCGGCGACCTGGACCTGTCCGGCCATCGCTACGACAGCATCGATCCGGCGCGCTCGCGGACGGCGCTGATCGGCTCGGGCGAATCCGGCTTCCTGACCCTGCGCGCCGGCGGCGACCTGCATGTCTACGGCAGCATCAACGACGGCTTCGCGCCGCCGCCGGTCACGCCGGACGATGACGGCTGGGTGCTCAAGCCCGGCGCGCTGTCCTTCGGCGGCGACATGGTCTTGCCGGTGGGCGGCGTGAAGCTGGCCGACGGCTCGGTCTTTCCGCCGCAGCGCACGCTGAACTATGACCTGCCGGTCAAGGATTTCAGCGTGGACGCCGGACAGCGCCTGCCGGTGGCGGTGACGCTGGCCGCGCCGCTGACGATTCCGGCCAACACGGTCCTGGGCGGCCCGGTGCTGGCGGCCGACGGCGCGCTGCTGTACGCCGCCGGCACGCTGCTGGGCGAGGCCGTGACGTTGCCCGCCAATGCGCGGCTGGGCGCCGGTTTCGTGACGCCGGCGCAGACGGCGGCCAAGGCCATGCTGTGGCCGGCGGGCGCGCCGCTGGCGGCCCGCATGACGTTGAATGGCGAGCTGACGCTGAAGATGGGCGCGCTGCTGCCGTCGATGACGAATGTCAGGCTGCCCGGCGATCCGATGGTGCTGCCGCTGCGCCCGGCCGACGGCCAGGGCAACATGGGCCGCAACTGGGCGGTGGCCTCGATGCTGCCGGCCGGATCCGAGTCCTGGTCGCTGCGCGCGGTGGCCGGCGCCGATCCCACGGCCGCCGACAGCCGCATCGCGCGGGCGCGCGACGGGGCCGGCAACCTGATCCTGGCCGATTCGCACTACACGGTGTATGACAAGCACGAGATCATCGTCACGCCTGGCACGCCGGGCGGTCCGCTCGGTCTCTGGTATTGCAACGATGTCTGCATGCTGACCTTCGGCGGCTCGCATCCTGAACTGAAGCTGGGCCAGCCGGTGTCGGACGCGGTCGCCGCACAGTGCAACGACGGCGTTTGCGAGAAGGTCCGCTACCTTTGGACAGAGATGGGCAAGGAGTGGTACGACGGCATGCTGGACGAGCCGGTGGTGGTCGGCGCGCCCGTGCCCAAGGTCTGGGAAGAGCTGGTCTGCGTCGACGCGGGCATCTGCCTGCCCCAGGGGGCGATGCTGCCCGGCACGCCGCCGGTCGAAACGATCGGCGGCCTGCTCGACCGCCAGATCGCCAGCCCGGCCTTCAGCGTGCTGCGCACCGGCGCCGGCGACCTGGAGCTGCTGGCCGGCGGCGACCTGCGCATGAAGTCGCCGTTCGGCGTGTACACGGCCGGCACCCAGGCCACCGGCGTGGACGCGGCCTTCCAGCGTGCGCGCGCGGTCAGCGCCGAGGACGGCAAGGTGCTGGACAAGCGCAGCCAGGACTATGAAAAGCTGGTGGCCGGCGACGACCGGCTCTACCGCGCCTGGTATCCGGAGCGCGGCGGCAACCTGCTGGTGCGCGCCGGCCGCGACCTGGCGGGCGACAGCTGGAGCAATGGCAGCTATGCCGGCGAAGGCCAGCGCATGACGCAGATGCCCAACACCGATCCGTCCAACTGGCTGTGGCGCCAGGCCGACGCGTCCCGCTCGGCGTGGTGGATCAACTTCGGCACCTACATCCGCGGCGCCGACGCACCGTATCTGGTGGGCTTCACCGGCTTCGGCACGCTGGGCGGCGGCGATCTGCGCGTGGACGTGGGCGGCGATGCCGGCGCGGTCACCCGGGTCGGCAATCCGATCACGGAATGGATCAACGGCGAATCGCCGCGCAGCCAGGGCCTGGTGCTGGCGGTGGGCGCCACCGGCCGCGCCCGCGCCGACGGCTCGTTGCTGCAGACGGGGGGCGGCGACATGGACGTGCGCATCGGCGGCGGGCTCAATCCCACGCAGAGCGCCTATATGGGCCTGAATGCCGGCCGCTACGAAAACAGCCACATGGCGCTGAACGGGCTGGCCGCCAACCTGCGCGGCCGCGCCGACATCCGGGCCGGCGTGCAGGGCACCATCGAGCGGCGCTACGGTCCCTTCGCGGTGATGCAGGATCTGAAGGAGAGCCGCGCCTATGACGCCTACGGGTCCACCATGGCGCTGGCCGGCGGCGGCCTGGCGCTGATGCCAGGCGATGCCGTGTTCAACCTGGAGGCGCGCGGCGACCTGGTGCTGGGCACGGTGCGCGATCCCGGCCGGCTCACGCCGCTGGACTACTTGCAGGCGGGCGAAGGCTGGTTCAGCCTGTGGACGCCGTCGTCGGCGATACGCATGTACTCGGCCGGCGGCAACCTGACGCCCGGCTCGCAGCTGGCGGACAGCAACTGGAACGGGTTGACGCCGACGGCCGGCCTGACCGGCATCCACTTCACCTATCCGTCCATCTTCACCGCCGCGGCGCCGTCGGGCAGCATTTATATGGGGCCGTCCGCCGCGCGCGGCCTGGACAGGGCACTGGGCTATTCCATGCTGCTGGCGCCGTCGCCCAACAGCGCGCTGGAACTGCTGGCGGGCGGTTCGATCTATGCCAGCGGTTATGCCGTCAATCGTTCCGGCGCCGACCTGTCGGCGCTGGCCACGCCGTTCGCGCCCGGCTTGTCCGGCGTGCGCGCGCCGGGCGCGCTGGGTCTGCCGCTGGACCTGCTGGCGAACGGTTCTTACACGGTGGTCGGAGCAGGGCCGGAGACGCCGGCGCAGATCCGGGCGGCGCAAGGCGACATCGTCGGCCTGAGGGTGGGTGAACGCTTCGAGTTCACCTCGGGCCGCATGGGCGGCCAGTCCTGGTATCTCAATGCCGGAGCCGTGCGCATGATGGCCGGGCGCGACATCGTCAACAGCGGGACGTCCTACGATGAGCCCTTGCTGGTGCCCGGCATGTTTGGCGCCGACACGATGGCCAATTCCATGGGCAATCTGTTCACGCACGGCTCGGACCATGACGTTTCCATCGTCAGCGCCGGGCGTGACATCGTGCGCAGCAACTTCATCGTGGCCGGCCCGGGCGTGCTGGAAGTCGAGGCCGGCCGTCATCTCCGGGCCGAGGACAAGGGCAGCCTGATCAGTCTGGGGCCGGTGGTCGCCGGCGACACGCGTCCCGGCGCGGCCATCGCGCTGACGGCCGGCGCGGGCGCGGCCGGCCCCGACTACCGCGCGTTGCTGGATTACTACCTGGGTGGCGCGGCGGATCCGTCGCGGCCGCTGGCCGATCAGGGCAGGCCGTTCAAGACCTACGAGGCCGAGCTGTTGCTGTGGCTCATCCAGCGCCACGGCTACGCGGGCGCCGCCGAGGATGCGCGCGCCTATCTGGCGGCGCTGCCGCCGGAACTGCAGCGCATCTTCGCCCGCCAGGTCTATTTCGCCGAGCTGCGCGCCGGCGGACGCGAGTACAACGCCCGCGACAGCGCGCGCCAGGGCAGCTACCTGCGCGGCCGCCAGGCGATCGCGGCGCTGTTCCCCGAGCGCGGCCCCGACGGCGCGGCGCGCGTCTACGACGGCGACATCACGCTGTACGGCGGAACCGGCCTGCGCAGCATCGTGGGCGGCGACATCCAGGTGCTCAGTCCCGGCGGCCAGCAGGTCTATGGCGTGGAAGGCGCGGCGCCGCCGGCCAGCGCCGGCGTGGTCACGCAGGGCGCGGGCGAGATCTCGCTCTACGCCCGGCGCAGCATCCTGCTGGGGCAGAGCCGGATCATGACGACGTTCGGCGGCGGCATCCTGGCGTGGTCTGCCGAAGGCGACATCAACGCCGGCCGGGGCGCCAAGACCACGGTGGTGTACACGCCGCCGAGGCGGGTCTATGACGCGGTCGGCAACGTGGCGCTGTCGCCGAACGCGCCGAGTTCTGGCGCGGGCATCGCCACGCTGGCGCCGATCGCGGAGGTGCCGGCCGGGGATGTGGACCTGTACGCGCCGCTGGGCACGATCGACGCGGGCGAGGCGGGAATCCGGGTGTCGGGCAACATCAACATCGCGGCGCTGCACGTGGTGAACGCGGCCAACATCCAGGTCAAGGGCGAGAGCAATGGCATTCCGGTGACGGCGACGGTCAACACCGGCGCGCTGGCATCGGCGAGCGCGGCGTCCTCGGCGGCGGCCAGCGCCGCGCAGGACTCGGTGCAGCGCGCCCAGCAGCAGTCGCGCCAGAACCTGCCGTCTGTCATCAGCGTGCAGATCCTGGGCTATGGCGACGAACCGGCCGCCGCCGCGCCCTCGGCCCAGCCGCGCGCTCCGGCGCCGGCCTACCGGCCGGACGGCGTGGTGCAGGTGCAGGGGGTGGACGGCGGCGGCTGAAATCCGTCTTTCTGTCATGCCGGCGTCACATTGGCAGGCAGCAAAAAACGGACCAGGGCCCGGAGATTTCCGG
>NZ_JCBANG010000164.1:0-5794 GCF_059760905.1 Achromobacter sp. 1011811831 | reverse complement strand
CGTGCGCGGTCCGCTGCACGGCATTCCCGTGGCCATCAAGGACAACGTCGACACCGCCGACATGCCCACCACCATGGGCGCCGCGCATTTCCTGGGCCATCGCCCGGCGGCCGACGCGCGTTGCGTGACGCTGCTGCGCGAGGCCGGCGCCATCGTGGTCGGCAAGACGCTGACGCATGAATTCGCCTACGGTCCCACCGGCGACCGCAGCGTCCAGGGCGCCGCGCGCAATCCCTGGGATCCGGCGCGCATCACCGGCGGCTCCAGCGCCGGCAGCGCGGCGGCGGTGGCGGCGGGCATGGTGCCGGTGGCGCTGGGCACGGACACCGGCGGCTCGGTGCGCGTGCCGTCGGCGCTGTGCGGCCTGGTCGGCTTCAAGCCCTCGCATGGCCGCGTCAGCGACGCGGGCGTGTTTCCGCTGTCGCCCTCGATCGAGGACGTGGGCGTGCTGGCGCAGAGCGTGGAGGACGCGCAGGCGTTCATGCACATCCTGAGCGCAGGCGCCATCGCCGATGCCGGGGAGGCGAACGATGCGCCGCGCATCGCCTGGCTCGCCAACGCGCCGTTTGCCATCGATCACGAGCCGGTCACTGCCTGCGCGCGCGCGGCGGCCGAACGGCTGGCCGGCGCGGCGCTGCGGGACGGCGGCGAGGTCACCCAGCACGCGCGCGCGCTGCAGGCCGCGTTGAGCGCGATCCAGCGTTCCGAAGCCTACGAGGTGCACGCCGAACGCGTCGAGCGCGAGCCCGGCAAGTACGATCCCGAAGTGCTGGAGCGGCTGCGCGCCTCGCGGCCGGTGCAGGGCTGGGAGTACGTGCGCGGCCTGAAGGAAAGGGCGCGGCTGCAGGCCGAGTTCGCGCGGATCTTCGAGCATGTCGACGCGCTGGCGCTGCCCACTGTCGCGATCACCGCGCCGGCCCTGCAGCAGCGCAGCGTCAATGGCCCGGGCAGCGCAGGCGTGCGTGAAACGCTGCTGGGCCTGACCAATCCGTGGAACGTGCTGGGTTTGCCGGCCATCAGCCTGCCCGCGGGCTTCGTGGACGGACTGCCCGTGGGCCTGCAACTGGTGGGGCCGGCCGGCGCGGACGCGGCGCTGCTGGCGCTGGCGGCGCGACATTGGACGCCGGCGCGCGCTTGAGTCCGAGCGAACATGCCATGCAGCTGGCGGGCGTCGAGTAGGGCGGCATCACGCCGCGCTGCCCGCTGACAGTACCCTGAAGTGATGCTGCTCCAGCGCTGCGAGAGCCTTGATGCACTCGCAGCGCTTTTCTTTTTCCTCATCGTTTTCCCTTGCCTGCGCGCACGTCTTTCCATGCCGTGCCACTCACGCACGGCCCGGGCGCGCAAGCGGCTTGACAGCCCCCTGACAGCAACCGGTCACACCCGGAAAACATTGCGTCTCTAGTCTGTGGCCCGTCAACGAAGCCGGCTGTCATCCGGCGCCCAGCGACGCAATGACAGTGCGCCGCGTTTCACGCAAGGTCACTCATGTCTGAAAAAGAAAAGCATCCCGCAACGCCGCCCGAGGACGCCAAGGGCAATCCGCCGGAGCAGGTCCGGCCCGCACGCCGCGGCTTCCTGACCGGCATCGCCGCGCTCGGCGCCAGCGCCACCGCGCTGGGCGCGCTGGGCGGCTGCTCCAGCGACGACAATGACGACGACAAGCCCGCGCCGCCGCCGGCTCCGCCGACGCCGCCCGACACCACCAAGCTGCTGCGCGACAACGTCAAGACGCTGGTCGTGATCTTTGCCGAGAACCGCAGCTTCAACAATCTCTTCGCCAATTTCCCCGGCGTGGAAAAGCCGCTGTCCGCGCTCACCGCCGCCGACTACACGCAGTACGACCGCGACGGCACGGCGCTGTCCGTGCTGCCGCCGGTGTGGGGCGGCATGGTGCCGCAATCGCAGCAGGCCAACCACATCACCTATCAAGTGGACCAGGCCGCGCCCTACATGAACAACCTGGCCAACGCGCCGTTTCCGCTGCGCGGCCCGCAAGGCGAGCCGCTGCCGCAAGGCGTGGTCACGCGCGATCTGTGGCATGTGTTCTATCAAAACCAGATGCAGATCAACGGCGGCAAGAACGACCGCTTCGTCGCCTGGGCGGATTCGGGCGGCCTGGTCATGGGCTACTACAGCGACTCGGCCTACAACCTGCGGCTGTGGAAGCTGGCACAGGAATTCACGCTGTGCGACAACTTCTTCCAGGGCGCCTTCGGCGGCTCGTTCCTGAACCACCAATACCTGGTCGCCGCACAGCCGCCGGTCTATCCGGATGCGGCCAACTCGGTGGCCAAGGTCCAGATCGCCCAGCTGCAAAGCGCGGATCCAACCGACACGCGCCTGCAGCCCAAGCCTACGTCGCCGGCCAGCGCCATTGCCGGCAGCCCGCAGTTCGGCCCCAGCGCGCTCTCGCCCGACGGCTTCGGCGTGAATACCATGGGGCCGCCGTACTGGCCGGCGTTCTCGCGCAGCGCCGCCGATCCGACGCAGGCCGATCCCGCCAACCCGATGACCATGGTGCCGCAAGGCCACGCCAACATCGGCGACCTGATGACGGCCAAGGGCCTGGATTGGGCCTGGTACGCCGGCGGCTGGCAGGCTGCCGTCGACTCCACCGCCAACACCGGCTTTCCGTCGTCGCCCAACTTCCAGGCCCATCACCAGCCCTTCAACTACTTCAAGAGCACCGCGCCCGGCACGCCGGCGCGCACGGCGCATCTGCGCGACGGCGGCCTGGGCGATATCACCGCGACCAACAAATTCCTGGCCGACGCCGAGGCCGGCAAGCTGCCGCCGCTGACCTTCTACAAGCCGCAGGGCAATCTCAACATGCATGCCGGCTATGCCGACGTGGAGTCGGGCGACCGCCACATCGCCCACATCGTCGACAGCCTGCGCAAGAGCGCGCAATGGAAGAACATGGTGGTGGTCATCACCGTGGACGAGAACGGCGGCTGGTGGGACCACGTCGCGCCGCCCAAGGGCGACCGCTGGGGGCCGGGCTCGCGCATTCCGGCGCTGGTGATCTCGCCGTTCTCGAAGAAGGGCGCGGTGGATCACACCATCTACGACACCGGCTCGATCCTGCGCCTGGCCACACGCTTGTTCGACCTGCCGGTGCTGGATGGATTGAAGGCGCGCGACGAGGCGATGAAGGGGCGCGGACAGCAGCCGATGGGTGATTTGACCAATGCGTTGACGTTCGGCGCGTGATGTTCAGCGTTTGATGTGGAGCAGGGCGGTCGTCACGGCCGCCCTGGCTGCGAGGCTTGCGGCCGCGCCGTACGCGTGCGGCGCAGCTCCACCACCTGCTCCGCGCCGACGGCGCGGGCGCGCAGCTGGCCACAGCCGGCATCCACGTCCTGCCCTGCGCTGTTCCTGATCTTGGTCAGCACGCCACGACTGTGCAGGCTGCGCACGATCTCGCGGATGCGCTCGGGATCGGGGCGCTGGTAGTCATCGCCTTCGAGGCTGTTGAACGGGATGACGTTGAGCACGCCGTACTTGCCCTTGAGCAGGCGCACGATGGCGTCGAGTTCGTCGTCGCCGTCGTTGACGCCCTTGAGCAGCGTCCATTGATACTGGATCGGATAGCCGGTGTCGCGGGCGTACTGTTCGCCGAGTTCGATCAGCGCTTCCGGTGCGATTCTCGGCGCGCGCGGCAGCAGGTGCGCGCGCAGTTCCGCCTTGGTCGTGTGCAGCGACAAGGCCAGCGCGGGCTTGATGCGCTGCCGGGGCAGCGCCTCGAACACGCGCGGATCGCCTACGGTCGAGAACACCAGGTTCTTGTGGCCGATGCCGCCCTCGGTGCCGAGCAGATCGATGGCTTCGAGCACGTTCTCGAGATTGTGCGCGGGCTCGCCCATGCCCATGAAGACCACCTTCTTCACCGCGCGCATGCGCCGCGCCAGCACCACCTGGGCCAGGATCTCCATGCTGGTGACCTGGCGGATCAGGCCGCTCTTGCCGGTCATGCAGAAGCGACAGCCCACCGCGCAGCCGACCTGTGTCGAGACGCAAAGCCCATCGCGCGGCAGCAGCACGCTTTCCACCATCTGCCCATCGGCCAATTCGACCAACAGGCGCGAGCCATCGTTGCCGGCATGCTCGGAACGGACGCAGGCCAGACCGTCCAGCTCCGCCGTCAGGGCGGGCACGGCGTTGCGCAGCGCCAGCGGCAGGAAGTGTTGGGAGTCGCGCCGCCGCGTGCCCTGGTCCAGCGGCTGCCCTTGCAGCCAGACGCGCATGAGCCGGCCGCGATGCACGGGCAGGGCGTCAAGGGCGGCGAGACGTTGGTCGAAGTCGGCGTGGCGCATGCGGGAAAAGAGGCGAGCGGCGCCAGATGTAGGCCGCCAAGCCCGTGCAGTCGAGCGAATTGATGAGCTTGCAGATACAAAAAAGCCCTGGAACACAGTGTGTATCCAAGGCTTTTCCGTCTGGAATTTGGTGGAGCGGAGGAGGCTCAAACACCCAAGCCAAAAAGGCTTTTATATTCAGACAGTTAACTCTAGTCACGGGTTGAGAAATCGTTACCAGTAATGCTACCATGCAGTCCACAAACTTGGGGACCAATCTTTAAAGGTTAATCATGAAATGGATTTGGGTCTTTGTTGCGGTTGTCGTAGCATTTATATTCTGGCTCACTCTTTCGGTCGATAATGGGCTTTTGGGTGTTTGGTATAGAATTACTGGGGCAAGTTAAATCTGATAGCCTAGGATGTAGCGAGCTATTATTAACGCTGTAATTGCACCCAAAAGAGCTTGAAAAAACACACTGCTTAGAAATTCCTTCATGGATTTGCGCTCCTTGTTGACAAATTTAAAATTATCATTAATATTATTTTTGTCAATAGCCATTGGGCGAACTGACGCATACCGACAATAAGCCAGCCCTAAGCTGGCTTTTTTGTATATAAGGATTTAATAATGAATCTGGTTTCACTGCTTGCCGCATTTGGAATGGGATCTGTAATCACTGCCTTGGTTCAGTCGTGGCTGTCTAGGCGATATCAAACAGATGAGCGGCGATTTCGGGAAAAGCAACAAGCTTATGTTGGCTTGTTGGAGGCCTATCACCGTGCTGCCGTAGAGATGAGCGACAAAGCAGCTAAGGAATTCGCCTATTGGCAGATGCGGTGTTCTCTCGTGGCACCACTGTCTGTTCGAGCCGCCATCCAGCGGGTCATCGATACCAACGATGATAAGCAGGGCAGGGTACTAGCTCATCAAAAAATGGAAGAGGAAATGCGACGAGATTTAGGTGTGGAAAAATAGGATTTTAAGAGCCCTTGACAATTTATTTTATTTTTGTATCTTAGGGGAATCGCGTACGGTATGCGTCGAGGTCAGATGGTTTCTTTTGGGGATTTGTTTCCCATCTAATAAAACCCTTCCCGATTCCCGCTATGCCAAGCAATGAATAATTAAGCTGTAATGCAGATGCTCGTTAAATTAAATGTGACTGCGAAGGGATGAGATCCTTAACGATAAATCAGCCAACTATTGTGAGATTGCAAACCCGAAAGGGTAAAGCCGTTAGAATGGACAAGTAGCAAAGCGGCATGGAAGACAGTCAGAAGGACCCAGCTACTGTATTGGCAACGATACGAACCTTCGAAACAGATAAAGTTGCTTTATATCTGTCCGGTGCTATGTGGTCGCTATTGACCTGCCCGGATTTTTCACACCAACGGGATTTGGAGTCTAGCCTCGTTGATTGACCTACTTGCCACCGTCATGGCGGCTTGCCGCGGAGTCAGATATCCCAGACTGGAGTGGGGCCTGACTGTGT
>NZ_JCBANG010000163.1:0-5993 GCF_059760905.1 Achromobacter sp. 1011811831 | reverse complement strand
GACCCGGCCGGCGGCCGGGTCGACCGCGCGCGCCGTCAGCGAACCCGCCTGGTTGAAACGCGCCGACACGTCGATCACTCCGCCCTCGGCCTGCAGGATGTTGCCGCGCGCGCTGTCGAGCAGCACGTCGCCGCCCCAGCTGTAGCGCGTCAGTTCGCCGAAGGCCGCGCCCCGGCCCCCGGCATCCAGGCGCGAGCGCGCGCCCAGCACGATGTCGCCGTCGGCCTCGATGCGGATGCGGCCGCTGGGCGCGGCGAGCCGCGTGTCGACGAAGACCGACGCGCCCTTCAGGCCCAGTTCCGCGCCCAGCCCCGCTGCCGTGGACGGCGCCGCGCCATCGCTCGCGGTCACGCGCAGCGCGCCGCCCGCCGTCATCCGGATCACCGAGCCGGCCTCGCCCGTCAGCAGGGGCGTGCGGATCAGCAGGTCGCCACCGCTGTAGCGATAGCCCGCGCCGCTCTCATAGCCGTCCTGGCTGCGGTAGACGGACAGGCTGCCGCGCTGGTTGGCGGTCAGGCGCCGGCTCGCGTCCAGCACCACGGACGAGAAACCCAGCGCCAGCCGGCCATCGCGCCGCAGGCCATCCGGCTGCGCCTGCGCGCCGTAGCCCAGCACGATCTCCTCGGCCTCGATCGCCAGCGTGCCCGCGCCGGTGCCGGCGCCGCCCGCCACAACCGAGGCCGGCGCGGCGGCCGAACCGGTCCACACCACGCGCGGACTGCGTATCGCCGCCACATCGCCCGCGCCGCCGTAGCCGTAGATCGCGGGCGTGCCGATCACCAGGTTCTGCAGGCTCGACCGGCCCGTCGCCGGATCGCGCGTGTCCAGCGTCGCGCCGCCGTAGAAGTTGATGGAGTCGTAGGCGTTCAGGATCAGGTTTTCCAGCGCCGGCGCGCCGCGCGCGGTATCGCCGCGCAGCAGGCGGCCCAGCACGTCCTGGTTCAGCGTCAGGCCCGACACCAGCTTGCCGGCCGCCTGCACGGCGGCCAGGGTCGGCGCGTCGCCCACGTTGAGCGCGCCCACCGACAGAGACAGATTGCGCGCGCCGAAGCGCACGCGGTTGTCGAGTTCGAAGCGCTTGTTGGTGGCGAAGGCCAGCGTCCCTTCGGCGTAGAGCTGGGTCTGCCCCTCGCAGCCGGCCGCGCCGCAGACGCCGACCAGGATGGGCTGCGGCCCGCGCGCGCTGGCGGCCATGGGCAGCACGTCCAGCCAGCCATTGGACACCGCCAGCATCGAACCGGAATTGCTCTGGTCCATGTAGCCGGGCTGATAGACGAAGCCGTCGCGCGAATCGAACGGCGTCTTGCCCCGCCCCAGCGTACTGATGCCCGCGCCCGCCTCGATCGTGATGCCCTGGCCGAACGGGGAACCGACCACCATCAGCACTTCGGCGGCCGACAGCTGCGCGCCGGCGCGCAGCGTGATGCCGCGCGAGCCGTTGCTATCGCCGCCCACGAACTTGAAGAAGTTGCCGGACTGCCCGTAGCTCACTTCGGGGCGCGCGCCCAGCGCCAGCCGCGCCGCCGACAACGCATTCAGGTCCCCCGCCCGCAGCGACACCGCGTTGAGGCCGGGCGTGGCGACGCCGTCCGGCGCCAGCACTTCGATATGGCCTACGCCGCCCCGGTCCAGGACCGCCACGCTGCCCGCGAAGCCGCCCTCCGCCGCCCGGAAATCAACCTCGCCACGGAACCTCAACGCCTGCTCGCCCGCGCCCGGCGTGAACAGCAGCGACAGGTTGCGGCCGTCCTGCGGCAGCGAGGCGCGCGGCACGCCGAGACGCAGCGCATCGGCGCGCACGAACGCGGCATAGCTGGTCTCGTTGTACTGCGACAGCTTGCGCAGCGTGTCGGCCGGCGTCAGGATCAGCTGGCGCGGCAGCGCGTCGGCCACGCCCGCGTCCGGCACCGACAAGGCGCCGGGCGCGCTCCAGGACCCGTTGCGCATGGCGATGGCGCGATCCTGGCCGACGGCGCGCGCCGCGCCACCGTTGATTTCCACGCGGAACGCGCCCGGCAGCAGCGCATAGGTGGAGGGCAGCAGCGTATAGGTGCCCGCCGGCAGGCCGGGCACGCCCTGCGTCAGCGTCACGCGCTGCCCCGCGACCGGTGTCGAGGCGCCGCGCTCGCCGCCCGATGGCGCATGGCCGGGCTGGATGCCCGGCACGATGGCATAGACCGGATTGGTCGCCAGCGACGGCAGCGTGAAGCCGCCTTGCGGGCCTACCTGCATCAGCGGCGACATGCGCGCGTCGGTGGAACCGCCGCGCCCGGAGACAAAACCCGCGCCCCGCAGTTCGCCGCCGCCGCGCAGGTCCAGCAGCGACCCCGGCATCGATTCGATGCGCTTGCCGCTCAGGATCACGCCGCGCGTCGGCGAGATCACGCCCTCCAGTTCGACGGCCGCGCCCAGATGCGTCCAGGTGACGCCGTCCACGGTGCCGCCATAGGGCATGACCAGCCCGGCTGCGCTGGCGCTGGTGATGCTGCCAGGCAGCAGGCTGAGCTGTTCGGTGGCGCTGGCCGCGCCGTTCAGATAGCCCAGCGAGATCGTGCCCAGCGGCGCGCGCAGCACCCCGCCCTGTTCGATCCGGCCCGCCGACAGGCTCAGGCTGCCGAACACCGAATACGGCATGGCCGGCGCGGCGCCCGTGGATTGGATCGCCAGCAGGCCGTCCGGCTTGTGACTGACCCATGCGCTGCCGCCGTTATAGCCCGCGCGCACGGTGGCGATGGCATGGGTCGCGGGATAGAGCTGGGCCGCGCGCAGCAGCAGATTGCCGCTGGTTTCGAGTAGCGTGGGCGTGTTGACGCCGCGCTCGAAACGCAGGTCGCCGGCGCTGTCCAGCACGACGTCGCGAAAGCCCCGGCGATCAACCGTCACGCTGCCCAGCGGCCGCAGCGTGACGCTGCCGTTGACGTTCATGCGCACTTCGTCGCGCACGTCGATCATCTGGCCCGACAGGCGCAGCGTCGCGTCGGTCGCGCGCGCGGACACGCCGACGCGCACCACCGGCGCGGTGTGCCAGTCCTTGCCGCGCACCACCGCGCCCGCCAGCCGCAGATACGGCGCGGCCAGGTTGATGCGCGCATCGCGCGGCGCGTTCTCAGACAGGCCCATCGAGGCCGAGTACAGGCTCAGGCTTTGCGCCATGGCCAGACTGAGATTGCCGTCGAAGCTGATCATGCCCTGGCTCAGCAGGGCCAGGTTGCCGAAGCCGCCCGCCGCGACCCGGTCCATGCCCAGGCTGCCCTCGCCATAGCTCAGTCCCGAGGCGGCCGATTCGGGTGTGGCGTCCGCCTGCCAGGCGTAGGGCGCGTGCGTCTGCCGCAGCACCAGCTCGCGCGGCCCCAGCACGCGGCGCGTGGCCAGCGCGTCCTGGTACAGCGGCGCCTCCAGCGCCACCGACAGCGAGCCGCCCGCCGCGCCCGCGCCGCCGGCCCGGGCGATCAGGCTGCCGTCCAGCCGCAGGCCGTTGCCCGAAGCCAGCGCGATGCTGCCGCCATGGCTGGCCACGCGCAGCGGCGCGCCGGCCGGCCCCAGGTCCAACACCGCTTCCGCGCCCGAGGCGTCGAGCCGCGCGCCGGCGCGCAACACCACGAACAGGTTGGCGGCCTTGGATTCGCTGGCCTGATGGTCGATCTCGCCGCCCACGACGATGCGGCCGCCGTCGTTCACCCAGCCGTAGCGACGGCCGCGCGCGTCGATCGCCGTCACGGCGCGCGCCGCCGCGTCCAGCACGGCGGCATCGCCCAGCCAGATGGAACGTCCATGGCCCGCGGCGATCAGCGCGGCATCGACATCGGCGTTGGTCTTGATTTCACCCAGGACGATGCTGCCGCCGGGCGCGCGCAAGATGCCGTCGACCGTCAGCTGGCCGACGCTGCCCAGCCGCAGGCTTTGTCCGGGGTCCACTTCCAGCAGCGCGCCGCGCGCCACATTCAGCACCGTCGCGCGCGCGGTCGCCAGGCTGGAGGCCTGCACGCCGGCGGCCAGGCTCAGGCCAGCGCCCTTGCGCTGGGTCAGCTCGGCCTTGACCGCGTCATCCTGGTAGAGCGGCGGCGTCCAGGCCTGCAGCGCGCCGGCCTTGTCCAGCGCGCCGGCAGCCTGATCGGCGTAGCGCAGCATCGGCATGACGACGCGCACGGCGGCGTTTTCCGCCACTTCAAGTTCGCGCTTGCCGGTGATTTCGTAGCGGGCAAAGCCCAGGCTGAACAGGTCGTCCCGCAGCAGCGTCCAGGTTGCGTCCTGGTCCGATCGCGCGGCCCGCGCCGGCTGGATGCGCACGCGCTCGCCCTGGATGCGCAGCGTGCCGCCGCCGTCCGCCCCCAGCGCGGAAATCTCGCCCGACAGGTCCAGCACGCCCACGGCGACGGCCGGGCCCGCGCCGGCTTCGAACACCGCGTCGCCGCCCTTGCCCGCGCGCCGCTTGCCGCCCGCCAGCACGGCGGCGCCGCTGTCCAGGATCACGCCCGAACCCGCGTCCAGTTTGATGTTGCCCGAGCTGCGCAGCGACACCAGGCCGCCATTGCCATAGGGCAGCAGCGCATGGTCCTGCGGCCGCGCGCCCAGGTTGGCCCACAGGCCGCCCACATCCAGCGCCGCGCCGGCGGCGACCTGCACGCCCACGGCGCGGCCGGATCCGCGCGGCAGGGCCACGCTGTCCTCCACGCGCCCGCTCGGGGTCAGCTGCCGCAGCACGTTGCCGGCCTGGATGGCGCCGCCCGGCGCGGAGATGCCGGCCTTGATATCCACCCAGGGCGCGTACATCACGGCCTCGCCCCCGGGCGCCAGCCGCAGCGCGTCGTTCACCGCCACCGTATCGACGGCGGCCAGCCTCAAGCCGCCCAGCACTGCCTGGTTCAGCCAGGCAGCGCTCAGGCGGATCTCGCCGGCGCCGGCCTCGCCCTGGCCCACCGTGATCTTGCCCGCGACGCCCGTCAGCCCCCAGGCCAGCGTCTTGCCCGCCTCGTCATAGCGCGGCAGATAGCTGCCCACCACCAACTCGCCGCGTCGCGCGGCGGCATGCTGCGGCTGCAGGAAGCCGTCGAGCGCCGCCTGCGGCGCATCGGTCTGGCGCGGCCCCAGATAGGTTTCGCCCGTCATCCCGCCTTCCAACCGCGCGCTGCTGGCCGACACCACCAGCCGGCCCGCGTCGCGTCCCACGGTGTAACCCGACTCGTAGCGCTGGCGCGGCGCGATCAGCGGGTTGTAGAAGGTGCGCGTGGCCCGCTCGCCCCAGCGCTCGTGCTTCTGCTCGAAGCCCTTGTACAGGCCGGTGTAGAGCAGATCACCCGGCGCGCGCGACAGCTCGTACAGGCGGCCGTCCGCGCCGCGCAGCCAGCTCTGGCGGATGTAGCCGTCCCGCACGTCCAGCGTGCCGCCCGACAGGTTGATGTCCGAGCCGGCCCGCGTGACCAGCTCGCCGCCCGTGAACGTCGCCGTGCCGCCCTGCGCCAGCCACTCGCCGGCGCCGCGCCCGCTGGTCGCCAGATAGCCGCCCACCTCCAGCAGTCCCCCCGCCGTGTACCAGCGCTCGCTCTGGTAGCCGTTCACGCCCGCGGCCACCTTCACCAGCGTGCGCCGGTCCACCCACACTTCGCTGTTGTTCAGGTTCTTGCTGTCACGGTTCACCGGCGAGTCGCGCTGCTCGTTGCCCTGCACGTCGATCCGGACGCTGTTGGACTCCATCGCCACCTTCACGCCGATCGCGCCCGCCACGTCCAGCCGCGCGCCCGCGTCCACCAGCGCCTGCTTGCCCGCCGACACCGCGATCTGCCCGCCGGTCGCCACCGTGGTCGAACCGCCCGCGAACAGCGCCTGTCCGCCCGTCACCACCTCGATGCGCGACAGGTCGCGCCGGTCCGCCACCGTGCTCAGGTGGTCATACACGCCTTCCGTCTTGTTGGTCGCCTGGCCATCCAGCGCCTTCAGCGCCGCGTCCCGCTGCCCGTCCAGACCGGTGAGCGCCGACGACTCCAGCACCACGGCGG
>NZ_JCBANG010000162.1:0-6077 GCF_059760905.1 Achromobacter sp. 1011811831 | reverse complement strand
GCGCCAGGCCGCCGCCGTATGACACGACTGCTGAGGGTTCCTGCGTATGCGCCTGCTGTTCCTGGTGCTGTTCGTGCTGCTAGGCCTGATCCAATACCCGTTGTGGATGGGTAAGGGCGGCTGGTTCAAGGTCTGGGATCTGCAACGCCAGGTGGCGGCGCAGAAGGAGACCAACGAAGGCCTGCGCGCGCGCAATGCGGCGCTGGAAGCCGAAGTGCACGACCTGGATGGGGGCTCCGGCGCCGTCGAGGAACGGGCGCGCGGCGAGCTGGGCATGATGCGGGAAGGCGAGGTCTTCGTGCACATCCTGCCGCAGAACGCCACGCCGCCGGCAGGCGGCGCATCGCTGGCCACCGAGGCGGTCGCCAAGCCCGCCGCCACGCCGGCACGCGCCGGCACGGGCTCATCCGCCAGACCTGCCGCCAGCAACAACCCGCAGCCGGGCCGGCCCGCTGGCCAGTCGAGCTCAGGCGCACGGCACTGATTCCGTTCATGCAGCGGTTCCGGTTCCTTCCTTTCCAGTGGTTCCGGCCAGGGTAATCCCGTCCGCTGAGGCCCGCCTTCAACCGCAATCGCGTTTGCGGCATATTCCGGGCACCATGCCCTCGGGCCATGGCCGCAAGCGCGACCAATCGGCCGGATGCGAGTGCATCTCCATTTCCAGTTCCACCACGATCGGCAGCAGGCCGCGCGCCAGCGCCTGGCCGGCGTAGCTGCGCGGGTCGTCGCCGGTCAGGGCCCGGGTGAAAGGCGTGCCCGGGTGGGCCGGCGGCGTCTGCGCACCGCGCGCCAGCGCGCCCAGCAGCGCCCGCAGCGGCGCGGACAGCGGCTTGTGCAGATAGGTCAGCCGCAAGGACAGCGTATTGGCCTGGAAGATGTCCGTTGCCTGGCCCGGCGGGCGGCGCGCGTGCTGCAAATCTTGGTAGTCGTTGTCGATGGCTGGCAGGCCCGGCGCCGGGGCGATTCGAAGCCCCGGCCTGGCGTGCAGGCGGAAGTCGCGGGCGTCGGGGCGCAGCACCTCGATGCGCCACGGATGCGTGTCCGCCAACAGCGCCGCCTCGCGCAGGGCGTGCGCCTGCCGCGACGCGTCGCCGCCATGTAGTGGTCGCAGCGCCTGGACGAAAACCGCTTTCATCGTTGTCGGTGCGGCATGCGACACCGCGCCCGCGCGGGCCGCTTCCATCAGCGCCAGCTGGACGGCCTGGCGCACCGTCTGCCACGCTGCGGCTTCGGCGGCCAGCAGGGCGGCGGGCAGCAGCACGGCGGCTGCCAGGGTGAATTCCAGGAGCGCGGTGCCGTGTTGCGGACGGCCTGGGCGGGGCGGCGCGCGCAGGCTTGGCGAGGCCGGGCAAGCGTGCCGGGCCGGCTTGGCAGGCCTGACGGGCGCGCCTGGTGTCGCGGGCGGAGCCGGCCGAACGGCGGAAAAAGAAAAGGCGGTCATGGCTGCGCAGTCTGGCGCGGGCATGACCGCCTGTCGATTGGGACAAGCCGGCGTGACGCGATGATCACGCCGGGAATGGCCGGCCGCGACGGGCCGGCGCGGGCGTTCAGTGGACGGTGGGCGATTCGTTGTCGGCGGCGGGCGTGGCCGGCGTGAACAGGGCGGCGCAGTCCACGGCGTCGAAGCGATACGGCTTGCCGCAGAAATCGCAGGTCACGTCGACCTGGCCGTGCTCGGCCACGATGTCCTGCACTTCGGCTTCGCCCAGCGAGCGCAGCATGTTGGCCACGCGCTCGCGGGTGCAGGGACAGTGCCAGCTGACCGGCAGGGGATCGAACGCCACCAGCGTTTCTTCCCAGTACAGGCGATGGATCAGCGTGTCGATCTCGACCTGCAGCAGTTCGTCGCGCTTGAGCGTCGCGGCCAGCGTGCCGGCGCGTTCCCAGGTCTCGGCGGCGGCCTGCTCGCTGAGCAGCGGCGCCTGTTCGCCGCCATGCACCGGCAGGCGCTGGATCAGCAGGCCGGCGGCGTGCTCGTCGTCGGCGGCCAGCCAGAGCTGGGTGTCGAGCTGCTCGGAGGCCTTCATGTAGTGCTGCAGCGCCTCGGCCACGGTGTCGCCTTCCAGCGGCACGATGCCCTGGTAGGCCTGCTGGCCGGGCGCCTTGCGCTGCGGATCCAGCACGACGATGAAGCGGCCGTTGCCGCCGGGGTTGAGCAGGCTTTGCATGTCGCCATCGGCCGGCACGTCATGCCCTTCGCGCATCTTGACGGTGGCGCGCAGGCTCAGGTCGGAGCGGCATTCCACCACCAGCAGCGCGATCGGGCCGTCGCCCTGGATTTGCAGCACCAGCGAGCCGTCGAACTTGATGTTGGCGGCCAGCAGCGTGGACGCGGCCACCAGTTCGCCCAGCAGGTGGGTGATGGCGGGCGGGTATTCGTGATTGGCGCGGACGGCCTTCCAGGTGTTGGTCAGACGCACGGCCTGGACGCGCACGCTGCGGTCTTCGAAGAGATATTTTTTGAGCTGATCGGTCATGCTGGAATGTTAGCCGATCGGGCAACCGAAAGGCCCTGCCGGCGGCAGGGGCGGGACGGCTTCCAGGGAGCGGATCCCGGCGTCCTCAGGGGCGCCGGAGGCGGGCTAAGGGGCTCAGCCGATCCGCTTGAGCGCGGTCCGGTAGTGTTGGCCGCGCGCCACGTAGTGAGCGGTGTTCTTGTGCAGTCCGGCGATTTCCTCGGGGGACAGTTCGCGGACGATCTTGCCGATGCCGATGACCAGCGAATTGTCGGGAATGACCCGGTCTTCCGGAATGATGGCGCCGGCGCCGATCAGGCAATTGCGGCCGATCACGGCGTTGTTCAGCACGATGGCCTGCATGCCGACCAGCGCGCCTTCGTGGATGGTACAGCCGTGCAGCATGGCCTGGTGGCCCACGGTGACGTTCGGCCCGATCTCCATGGGACAGCCGTCGTCCACGTGCAGCACGCTGCCTTCCTGGATATTGCTGCCCCGGCGGATCAGGATGGCGTCGTTGTCGCCCCGGATGGAGACGTGCGACCAGATGCTGACCCCGGCCTCCAGCGTCACGTTGCCGATGATGTCGGCGCTATCGGCCACGTAGGCCGAGGGATCGATGCGGGGGATCAGGTCGTCGAGCTGGTACAGCGGCATGCCAGGAAGTCTCCGGAGACGGCGCGGGGTTCAGGAATCGAGGCGGCCGCGCTAGGCCGCGCCCTTGGCGGCCGCCAGGGCCCGATCCGCCTCGCGCTGGCGCAGCAGGCGGCGCAGGATCTTGCCGGTGGTGGTCATGGGCAGTTCGTCGACAAACTCGATTTCCTTGGGGTACTCATACGGCGCCAGGCGCTCACGCACGTGTTCCTGCAGGTTCTCGATGATGTCCTGGCGGTCGCGTTGGGCGAATTCGGGGGTCAGCACCACATAGGCCTTCACCACGGCGCCACGCTCGGGATCGGGCTTGGGCACGACGGCCGCGTTGGCCACGGCCGGATGGCCGAGCAGGCAGCTTTCGATCTCGCCCGGGCCGATGCGGTAGCCGGCAGACTTGAACACGTCGTCCGCGCGGCCGGCGTACCAGAGGTAGCCGTCGGCGTCGATGCTGGCCAGGTCGCCAGTCAGGCACCAGTCGCCCTTGAACTTGGCTTGCGTGGCGGCCTCGTTGCGCCAGTAGCCCAGGAACAGCACCGGATCGGGATAGCCGTGGATATCCAGCCGGTTGAGCGCGACTTCGCCGACTTCGCCGGTTGGGGCGGGCTCGCCGTGCTCGTCCAGCACGGCCACGCGGTGGCCGGGGTAGGGCCGGCCCATGCTGCCGGCCTTGGCAGGCCAGCGCTTGTTGCTGTTGCCCACCAGATAGTTCATCTCGGTCTGGCCGAACATCTCGTTGGGCGTGATGCCCAGCGCCTTCTCGCACCAGCCGAACACCGTCTCGCCCACGCTTTCGCCGGCGCTCATGATGGCGCGCAGCGCCAGCTGATAGTGGCTGCGCGGGTCCGGCACCGCCTTCATCATCATCTTCAGGGCGGTCGGAAACAGGAAGGTGTTGGTGACCTGGTAGCGCTCCATCAGCTCGAAGGCGCGCTCGGCCGAGAAACGGCCGCGGGTGCCGACGATGGGATGGCCGAAATAGAGGGTGGGCAGCAGCGCGTCCATCATGCCGCCGGTCCAGGCCCAGTCCGCCGGCGACCAGAAGACGTCGGCGGCCTTGGGGAACCAGTCCTGCGAGGCGACAAAGCCGGGCAGGTTGCCGATCAGCGCGCTGTGCGGCAGCAGGGCGCCCTTGGGCGCGCCGGTGGTGCCGGAGGTATAGAGCAGGATGGCCGGGTCCGATGAACGGGTCGGGACGGGCTTGAATTCGGAAGGCTGGCGGGCCAGCAGGCTGCGCCAAGGCAGCACGCGCTCGTCGGCGAAACCGATGCCGATGATCTGTTGCAGGGCCGGGCAGTGGTCGCTGACGGCCAGCAGATTGGCGCTGGAGGCATGGTCGACGATGGCGACGCGGGTTTCGGAGTCGCGCAGCCGGGTCTCCAGGGCCTCGGGGCCGAACAGCGCCGACAGGGGCAGCACCACCGCGCCGACGCTGTAGATCGCCATGTGGGCCACGACGGTTTCGGGCCGTTGCCCTAATACAACACCGACCCGGTCGCCGCGATTCACGCCCATCTTGATCAGGCCATTGGCCAGCTGATTGGCGGCTTCTGCCAGGCGGGCATAGGTCCAGACCTCGCGATTGCCCGCTTCATCTTCGTAGTAGATGGCGATGCGCCGCGCATCCGGACTGCTGGATGCCCAGCGGTGGCAGCACGCTTCCGCGATGTTGAACTGGGTAGGCACCAGCCAGCGGAAAGTTTGGTAGAGCGCCTGATATTGGTCGTTCATGGCCCTATGTTGTGAGCATGTTGCAGCGTGAACGGGCCGCTCGCCCGTTGCCCAACTGCAAGCATGACCTAGAGGGGCGTGAACTGCAACATCCCCGTTGCGTAACGGGGACGTATAAGGGTTATCACGGGTGTTTGCCCTGGCGGCGCAGCGCCGACGGCAAGGCCGGCAGCGATAGCGAGCGCGGCTTGCGGCTGGACGGATCGGTCTGGCGCCCGGCCTGGTGCTCGGCCTGGATGGCGGCCCAGTCCAGCAGCTGCAGCTGGCCGTCATGGGTTTCGGCCAGCGCCGACAGGCTTTCCACCCAGTCGCCGTCGTTGCAGTACAGGATGCCGCCCACGTCGCGCAGCTCGGCCTTGTGGATGTGTCCGCAGACCACGCCGTCCAGGCCGCGCCGGCGCGCCTCGCCGGCCAGCGCTTCCTCGAAGTCGGTGATGAAGGACACGGCGTTCTTGACCTTGTGCTTCAGGTACTGGGACAGCGACCAGTAGTGCAGCCCCATGCGGTGGCGCAGCCGGTTGAAGTGATGGTTGAGCCACAGCGCCAGCTGGTACAGCCCGTCGCCCAGGTGCGCCAGCCAGCGGCTGTGCTGGATCACGCCGTCGAACTGGTCGCCATGCAGCACCAGCAGACGCAGGCCCTTGGCCGTCACGTGCACGTCTTCGTCCAGGATCTCGATGTCGCCGAAGGCGAAACCGCAGAACTCGCGGGCGAATTCGTCATGGTTGCCGGGGATGAATACCACGCGGGTGCCGTTGCGGGCCTTGCGCAGGATGCGCTGGATCACGTCGTTGTGCGCGCGCGGCCAGTGCCAGTGCTTGCGCAGCTGCCAGCCGTCGACGATGTCCCCCACCAGATAAAGGGTGTCGGAATCGTTGTGCTCCAGGAAATCGAGCAGGAATTCCGCCTTGCACCCGGCAGTGCCCAGGTGAATATCGGAAATCCAGAGAGCACGCCAGTGGGCGGGGCGGATTTCGTTCACGGTTGCTTCCATGGGGGCTGTCGTCATGCCTCAAGATGAAACCATCGGGCGATGACGGCGCCATGAAAAATCCGTGACGGTGTTGTGACGCTTGCAACGCGAGCGCTGCAACATTTGTCGCGGGAACGGGCCTAGTGTGCTGTCCCGCAGATACGCCCGCACGAAATCCACCCCTAGCCGCCATGGCGTCGTTGCAAATCCTCGTGATACCTACGGGTATCACTGCGGTTTGCGCCTAGCCCTGACGTCTATGGATG
>NZ_JCBANG010000161.1:0-6487 GCF_059760905.1 Achromobacter sp. 1011811831 | reverse complement strand
GCGGGACGTTCCGCCGCGCCGCCCGATCCCTTAGCCGTGGCTCAGGGCCAGCGCCGGACCGGCCTGGCGCTGGTCGCCGCGCAGCTTGAAGCGCGCCACCGTGCCGGCCAGCGCGCGCGCCTGGTCGTTCAGCAGCGCGGCCGCGGCGGCCGACTGCTCGACCAGCGCGGCGTTCTGCTGCGTGGCCTGGTCCATGTCGGAGACGCTGCGGTCGATCTGGCTGATGCCCACGCTCTGCTCGGTCATGGCGCCGTGGATCTCGGTGACCAGCCGCTGCACGCGGTCGATGCCCTGCACGATCTCGGTCATGGTGACGCCGGCGGCCTGCACGCGCTGGGTGCCGCTCTTGACGTTCTGCACCGAGGCCTCGATCAGCGCCTTGATCTCCTGCGCCGAGGCGGCGCTGCGCTGGGCCAGCGTGCGCACCTCGCCCGCCACCACCGCGAAGCCGCGGCCCTGTTCGCCGGCGCGCGCGGCTTCCACCGCGGCGTTCAGCGCCAGGATGTTGGTCTGGAAGGCGATGCCGTCGATCACGCTGATGATCTCGGTGATGCGTTCGGACGACTGCGAGATCGCGCCCATGGTGTGGACCGCGTCGGACACCACCTGGCCGCCGCGCTCGGCGGCGGTGCTGGCCTCGGTGGCCAGGCGCGTGGCCTGCTCGGCGGTCTCGGCGGTCTGCTTCACGCTGGAGGTCAGCTGGGTCAGCGCCGCCGAGGTTTCCTCCAGCGAGCCGGCCGAGGTCTCGGTGCGTTGCGACAGATCGCGGTTGCCCATGTCGATCTCGCTGGTCGCGGTGCTCATGGAGCCCACGCCGGCGCGCACGTCCAGCATCACAGTGCTGATCTTGTCGACGAAGGCGTTGAAGGACTTGGAGATCTGCGCCACTTCATCGTGGCCCACCACGTCCAGCCGGTGCGTCATGTCGCCGTCGCCCGAGCCGATCGTGTCCATCGCGTCGCGCACGGCGGACAGGCGCTTGAAGGCGCGCGAAGTGATCAGGCTGGCGATGGCCAGTGCCGCCAGCGTCAGCACCACCAGCGCGATCAGCGTGGCGTTGAACACCTGCGTCAGTCCCACCGTGGCCTCGGCCTTGTCCAGCGCCACCACCAGGTACCAGTCGGTGCCGGGAATGCGCTTGGCCTTGACCAGCTTTTCGGCGCCGGCCAGCGTGATCACCGCCGGCTCGCCGCCGTCGCGCGCCAGGCCCTTGAGCGCCTCGGGCTTGAGCTCGGGCGCGACCTCGGTGGCGGGCTTGAGCGCGAACTTGTCGTCCACGTGGGAAATCACCTGGCCGTCGCTGCCCAGCACGAAGGCCAGGCTGGACGGCGTCGGATGGATGGCCTGGATGATGGCCTTGACGCCATCCAGCGCGACCGCGCCGCTCAGGGCGCCGATGGTCTTGCCTTCGCGCACGATGGGCGTGGTGAAGGCCACGTAGGGCTTGCCGGTGCCGGAATCGCCGTAGGGCTTGGTCACGGTCAGCTTGCCCGATTCCACCGCGCTCTTGTACCAGGGGCGCGAGGTCGGATCGTAGTCGGCGGGCGTATTGGCCGTGGAAAAGAAGGTCTTGTCCGACCAGCCGATGCTGGTGATGGGGAAATCGTTGGTCTGGCCCATCAGGCGCGTCAGTCCGCGCGGGTCGCCCTTTTCCACCACGGCGGCGGTGGCCGAGACCGCTTGGGCCTTGTCCGCCGACCAGCGCTCGATGGCGCTGGCGTTGCCGTTGGCCACCGCGTCCAGCGTGCCGGCGATGGCCGACATCATGTTGTCGCGCACGATCTTGTAGGTGGTCACGCCGGAAAGGGCCAGCGCCCCCACCACGGTCAGCCCCGTGATCAACAGGATCCGGTTGCGCAGCGAAGTAATTTTCATGCTCTCATCTCAATGCATCGGCCCGGGCCGGGCCCGGCCGGCGGCGGCGTTTCCATCCGGAACGCGCGCCGCCTCACCAAACTTACGGCAGCGGGGGCCGCGACTTTAGCCGCGCGGCGGGATTAGATTGTCGACACGCAAGGGAACGGGCTCGTCCCGCAGCGTGAACTCCGCCATCTTGCGGTTCATCGCCGCCGCCTGCGACAGCAGGTTTTCCGACGCCGCGGCCGCCTCTTCCACCAGCGCTGCGTTCTGCTGCGTGATGTCGTCCATCTGCGCGATGGCCTGGTTCACCTGCTCGATGCCCGCCGTCTGCTGGGCCACCGCCGCACCGATGCCGCCGACAAGGCCCGAGACCTCGCGGATCTCGGTCACCAGGCCCTGGATCACGGCGCCCGCGCGCGACACCTTGGCCACGCCGCCCTCGATCTGCTCGACGGACAGCTGGATCAGGTCCTTGATCTCGCGCGCCGCCGTGGCGGACTTCTGCGCCAGGCTGCGCACCTCGCTGGCGACCACGGCGAAACCCTTGCCCTGCTCGCCCGCGCGCGCGGCCTCGACCGCCGCGTTCAACGCCAGGATGTTGGTCTGGAAGGCGATGCCTTCGATCACGCCGATGATCTCCGAGATGCGGGCCGCGCTGCCCTGCACCGCGCCGATCGCCGCATTGGCCTCGCGCGCCGCCGCCCCGCCCTGGTCCGCCAGATCGGCCGCGCCCCGGGCGCGCTCGCCGGCGGCCAGCGCCTCGGCCGCGTTCTGGCGCGCCGTGGCCGTGAACTGTTCCATCGAGGCCGCGGTTTCCTCCAGGCTGGCGGCCTGTTCCTCGGTGCGGCGCGACAGATCATGGTTGCCGGCGGCGATCTCGCCGGCCGCGCCTTCGATCGCGGCGGCCCCGGCCTGCACCTGGCGCACCGTGCCGCTCAGGCCCTCGCTCATCCGGTTCAGCGACGCCAGCAGCCGGGCCGTCTCGTCGCTTCCCTGCGGCGCGGCGCGCGCGCTCAGGTCCGACTCGGCCACGCGCTGCGCCAGCGCCGCCGCCTCGGCCAGCGGCCCGGCGATCGAGCGCGCGATCAGCACGCCCAGCGCGAGCGCGGCCAGCGCCAGGACGGCCAGCACGCTCCACAGCGCGATCTGCTCGCGTCCGATCCGGTCCACCTCGCGCTCCAGCAGCCCGGTCGCCAGCGCCGTGGCGCCGTCGATCTCGCGGTACAGCGCCTCCAGCTGCGCGGTGGCCTTGCCGAAATAGCCCCGCCGTTCCTCGTCCGCCAGGCTGGCGGCGCGCGCCAGCGACGAGCGCGTCAGTTCGTCCATGCCGTCCAGCGCCTGCCGCACCCGCCCGGCGGCGGCATCGATCTGCGCCGCCAGCGCCGGCGCGCCGGTTCCCGCGCGTTCCAGGTTGCGCGCGATGTTCGCGCCCATGTCGCGAGCGCGCGCCAGCCCGGTGTCCACCGCCAGGCGCTGCGCCGCGCCCGGCTCGCCGGCCGCCAGCGCCGCCGCCGCGCGGGCGCGCACCTGGCCCAGCGTCTCGGCCGCCACGGGCAGGTCCTGATAGGCCGCCGCGATCAGCGCGGACGCGCCCAGGTCCGCATCGAGGCTGAGCTTGAAGTCATCAAGCAGCGTGTTCTTGAACAGCAGCAGCCGCGCGACCAGCGCGGTATGGCGCTCGAAACTCGCGGGCGCGGCGATATCCGCGTCATCCACCTGCTTGCGCAGCGCGCGCCATTCCTGGGCCAGCGCATCGAGCGTGGCCAGCGCGGTGGCGGGCGCGGCCGCCTCGCGCAGCCGCGTGTCCAGCTCGCGCCATTGCGCATCGACGCCGGGCGCCAGCCGGCGCCGTTCCTCGCCCGCCTCGCGGCCCCCGTTCAGATGCAGGTTGGACAGCCCGCGATGCGCCTGCACCAGGCGCACGGCCTGCAACAGCGAGGCGACCGGGCGCGCGCCCGCGGCTTCCAGGCGCTTCTGCGCCGCGGTCTCCCACGACGCCTTGACGTACAGCAGCAGCGGGACGGCGAACAGGATCAGGCTCAAACCACCCAGCAGCAGGAATTTGCGCTGTAGCGGCAACATGCCGAGCAGACGTTTCATATTCGTACTTCCCTATAGTCTGGCCGGGCTTCCCGCCATGTCTGGCGTGTCGTGACCGGCAAAACTCCTTCAATCCGCTTACGGCGGGGGGATGACAAACTATAGAGTTGCTTCATGGTCGGTTTGCCATAGATCAAACCGAAGGCGAATTCCCAGGCGAAGCGCCGCACGGACGCGGCGCGCCCGAACCGGAACTGAATTACACAATCCTGAATGTTATTGCGAATTATTTGCATTAAAATTCCGAGCTTTTCAGATTCAGGGAAAGGAAACCCGTCATGAAAGACCATCGGCAACCCCGCCGCCGCGCGGCCCGCCCCCGCTTTGCCTTGCGGCGCAGCCATTGCCTGGTCCTCATGGCGCTGGCCGCCGGCGCCGCCGGCGCGCAGGAAGGCAGCGTCGCCACCCTGCCCTCGGTGCAGGTGGTGGGCGACTCTGCCAACGCCACCACCACCGAAGGCACCAATGCCTATACGCCGCGCGCCACCTCGGCCAGCACCGGCCTGCCGCTGTCGCTGCGCGATACACCGCAATCGGTCACCGTGGTCACGCGCCAGCGCATCGAGGACGAGAACATGCGCTCGCTGGTCGATGTGATGAGCAGCACGCCCGGCATCTCGGTGCAGAACTACGACAGCGAGCGCTACAGCTTCAATGCGCGTGGCTTCTCGATCAGCAACTACATGTACGACGGCGTGCCGACCAGCTTCGATATCGGCTACGCCGCAGGCGAATCCTCGCTGGACCCGATCATCTACGACCGTGTGGAAGTGGTGCGCGGCGCAACCGGCCTGCTCACGGGCGCGGGCAATCCGTCCGCCTCGATCAACCTGGTGCGCAAGCGCGCCGACAGCCGCGAATTCAAGGCCGACCTCAGCGTCAACGCCGGCACGCAGGATACCTATGGCGCCTCAGCCGATCTGTCCACGCCGCTGAACGCCAGCGGCAGCGTGCGCGGGCGCATCGTCTCGGCATACCAGGACAAGCACTCCTACCTGGACGGCTACCAGATCAAGAAGACAGTCTTCTACGGCGTGGTCGACGCCGACCTGAGCGACAAGACCACGCTGAGCGTGGGTTTCAACTACCAGGACAACGATCCCAAGCGCAGCAGCTGGGGCGGCTTTCCGCTGTGGTACGCCGACGGCGGGCGCACCGACTGGCGCCGCTCGCTCAATACCGGCGCCGACTGGACATCCTGGGGCAGCACCACGCAAGGCGCCTTCGCCACGCTGGAGCACCGGTTCGACAACGAATGGCGCGTCAAGGTCTCGGGCTCGCACTCCAAGCATGAGATGGACGCCAAGCTGCTGTATCTGTACGGCTGGCCGGACCGCGACACGGGCCTGGGCATGAAGGCCAGCCCATCGTGGTACCTGGGCGACCGCAAGCAGAACAGCCTGGACGTGCAGGCCACCGGCCCGTTCACGCTGCTCGGCCGCCGCCACGAAGCGGTGTTCGGCGCCAGCATGAGCCGCCAGTCCACCGACTTCCTCTATCGCGCCGGGCAATCGCCCGCGGAAGTGGGCAACTTCCTGCAATGGAACGGCTCCTACCCCGAGCCCGCCTGGGCCGACCCCACCACCGCCAGCCGTGACGTGACCAAGCAGACCGGCTGGTACGGCGCGCTGCGCTTCAGCCTGGCCGATCCGCTCAAGCTGATCGTGGGCGGGCGCTACAGCACCTGGAAGATCGACTCGGTGGGCTTCGGCGGCAACAGCCGCTACGCGTTCAAGAAGGAGTCCTTCGTTCCCTACGCCGGCCTGCTGTACGACTTCGCCGACAACTACACGGCCTACGTCAGCTACACCGGCATCTTCAACCCGCAGAGCTACCAGGACCGCAGCGGCAGCTGGCTGGATCCGCTGCAAGGCAAGGCCTACGAGGCCGGCGTCAAGGGCGAGTTCCTGGACGGCAAGCTCAATGCCAGCGCGGCGGTGTTCCAGATCGAGCAGGACAACGTCGCCCAGGAAGACGTGGGCCATCTGGTGCCCGGCACGCCGAATGCCGCCTATTACGCCGCGCAGGGCACGCGCAGCCGGGGCTTCGAACTGGAAGTCTCGGGCGAGGCCGCGCCGGGCTGGAACGTCGCTGCCGGCTGGACCCACTGGACCGCGCGCGACGGCAAGGGCGAAGCCATCCAGACCGACCAGCCGCGCTCGATGGTCCGGCTGTTCACCACCTATCGTCTGCCCGGCGACTGGAACCGCCTGACGGTGGGCGGCGGCGTGAACTGGCAGAGCCACCTGTATAAGATCGCCAGCGGCCCCAACGGCAGCGAGCGCGTCGGCCAGGGCAGCTACGCCATCACCAACCTGATGGCGCGCTACCAGTTCAACCGCAGCCTGTCGGCGCAGCTCAACGTCAACAACCTGTTCGACCGCAAGTACTACAGCCAGATCGGCTTCTACAACCAGGGCGCATGGGCGGCCGGACGCAGCGCCGTGCTGTCGGTGCGCTACCAGTATTGACGCGCTGCGCACCGCGGCAGGCGGCGCGCGCCGCCTGCCGCGGGTCGATGTCCGTC
>NZ_JCBANG010000160.1:0-6582 GCF_059760905.1 Achromobacter sp. 1011811831 | reverse complement strand
GCCGGGCTCATGCCCGGCTCCGGATGTCGCCCCCCGAGGCCTGGCCGAGCCGCCGGCGGCCGTTACACACTTTGCAGGAGATACCGTGGAAGAAGCCTTGAAATCCGTCAATGCATGGGCGCCCAAGCTCATGGACCTGGGCACGAATCTGCTCATCGCCCTGATCATCCTTGTCGTCGGCTGGTGGGTATCGGCCTTGCTGGGCCGCTGGGTCCGGCGCATGGCGACCCGTTCCAGCAAGATCGATCCGACGATCGTTCCCATGTTCTACAGCACCGTGGTCTGGACGGTGCGCATCTTCACGCTGATCGCCGTGCTGGCGCGCTTCGGGGTGCAGACGGCCAGCCTGATCGCCGTGCTCGGCGCCGCCGGCCTGGCCGTGGGCCTGGCCTTGCAGGGCACCCTGCAGAACATCGCGGCCGGCATCATGCTGCTGATCCTGCGTCCGGTGCGCACCGGCGAGTTCGTCGGCCTGAGCACCGGCGCCGAGGGCACGGTCGAGGAAGTCGGCTTGTTCCTGACGCGCCTGGTGCAGGTCGACGGCATCCACATCACGCTGCCCAACAGCGTGGTCTGGAACGCCACCATCACCAACTACAGCCGCAACAAGACCCGCCGCCTGGATATCCCGGTGCCGGTGCGCTATGGCGACGACCTGGAACTGGCGCTGGCCAAGCTCAAGGAAATCGTGGCGGCCAACGAGTTCGCGCTCAAGGATCCCGAGCCGCTGGTGAAGGTCAGCGAATACCGCGATCATGGCGTCATTGTCAACGTGCGCGTCTGGGCCGAGGCTTCGAAGTATTGGGACCTGCGCTGGGGCCTGTACCAGCAGATCCGGAGCAAGCTGGAGGCCGCCGGCTTCCAGGCGCCGATTCCCGTGCGCGAGATCCAGAACCCGGCGCAGTCCGCCAAGTCCGGCGCCGCCTGATTCTCACCAATACGCAGCAAAGCCGGCAGCGGCCGGGAGGTTCGCATGTGCTCGAGCATGTCCTTCACCCTGCCGCTGGCGGCGACGCGCTTCATCGGCGACGCCCGGCTGTCGCCCGATGAGGTTGGCGAATCGCCTTGCGACGTCTACCGCTTCACGCGCGGCAACGACCGGTACTTTCTCAAGATCTCATCCGCCGTCCTGGCGCCCACGACCTATAGCGTGGTGCGCGAGGCGCAGGTGCTGCAATGGCTGTCGGGCCGGCTCAACGTGCCCGAAGTGGTGCAGGCTGGCGCCAACGGCGGCGGCGCCTACATGATCACCCGCGCCGTGCCCGGCGAGCCGCTGACCGCGCGCGTCGACGCCGGGCGGCCGGTGCGCGCGCTGTACGCCGAGGCGCTGCGCCAGCTGCGCGCGGTGCCGGCGGCCGGCTGTCCGTTCGAGGCGGGCGCGGCCTTGCGCCTGCGCGAGCTGGAGTACCTGCTGGCCAACGACCTGTGCGACAGGAACTACGATCTGGAACCCTGGCCGGACCTGTCCACGCCCGAGGACCTGCTGGAGCGGCTGCGGGCGACGCTGCCCAGCGAGGACCTGGTGTTCTCGCACGGCGACCTGTGCGACAGCAATCTGTTCGTGGACGCGCGCGAACAGCTGCATTTCATCGACATGGGCCGGGCCGGCCTAGCTGACCGCTGGATGGACGTGGCCTTCATCCACCGCAACCTGCGCGAGGAGGTGTCGCTGTCCGAGGCCGCCGCTTTCCTGGATGAACTGGGCGAGACGGACGAGCCGGCCAAGCGGGAATTCTTCGAGATGCTGGACGAGCTGTTCTAGCGCGCTTGCCGGGGCAGGATCGGGTTCGAGGCCGTGCGTTCGACGGACCGCGTTCGAGGGCGCCGTGGCGCCATCGAACGGGCCGCGCCGGCTAGGCCTGCGCCGCCAGCCGCGCCAGCTCGGTCTTGATCCAGCCGGCGATCTCGCGCTGGCGCTGCGCCGGCATGCGGTCGATGATCGCGGTGACGCTGACCGCCAGCAGCGGCGCGCCGTGCGCGTCCAGCAGCGCGCAGCCCACGCCCAGCGCGCCGCGCACGGCGTGGTTGCCCACCACCGAATAGCCGCGGGCGCGGGTGTTCTCGATCAGGCGGTACATTTCCTGCGGCGTCATGCCGCCGTACTCGTCGAGCCGGCCGGAATTGCGCTCGACGATGCCGCGCGCGACGTCGTCGGGCAGGGCGGCCAGGAGCGCCATGCCGCCCGATCCCACGCCCAGCGGCTGGCGCTTGCCGGCGTAGGTGGCGAGGATCTGCACGGGGTAGCTGCCGATCTCGCGATGCAGGCTGATGGAATCGTCCTCGTCGCGCACCACCAGGAACACCGCGTCGCCGGTGCGGTCGGCCAGCCGTCGCAGCACCGGCAGCAGCTGGCGCACGCGCGGATCGCGGGAGCGGGTATCGGGGTCCACCGCGAGCTGGGCGCGGTATTTCTTGGTGCCAGTCACGGGCAGCACCAGGCCGGCGTCTAGCAGGGCCGCCAGCAGGCGGTAGATGGTGGGGCGCTGGATGCCCGTCAGGCGGGCGATATCGGTCACGCTGAGGCCGTCAGGGCCCTGGTCCCGCAGGGCGGCCAGGACGGCCAATCCGCGCCGCAATGTGCGTGGGCCTGCGGCCGCGGCATCGCTGTCTTGCATGCAACTCTCTGAAAACTTTGGGGGTTATCACCAACTGGCAAAAACCGGGCAAGGGAAAACCATTGTCCGTTGCGTGGACTCTACCTTGATGTGCCGACCGTGTATAGCCGAGAATTCCCTATTCAAGAATTCGAATCGTCCACTTGATGGACAGTACCTGCACGGAGACATCATGATTCCAGGTCACAAGCCCGGTCTGCGGCGCCTTGCCGCCACCCTACTGACCGCCGCCGCGGGCGTGTTCGCCAGCGGCGCCGCCCTGGCGGCCTATCCGGACAAGCCTGTCCGCATCGTGGTCGGCTTTTCCGCCGGCGGCACCACCGACGTGATCGCCCGCATCATGGCCAAGGAACTGACCGAGAGCCTGGGCCAGTCCTTCGTGGTCGAGAACAAGCCGGGCGCGGGCAGCAACATCGCCACCGACCAGGTGCAGCGCGCGGCGCCGGACGGCTACACGCTGCTGTTCGTGGCCGTGACCAGCGCCATCAACCAGACGCTGTACAAGAACGTCAATTTCGACCTGACCCGTGATTTCGCGCCTGTGGCGCTGGGCGCGAAGGTGCCCAACATCCTGGTGGTCAATCCGCAGGTGCCGGTAAAGACCGTGCAGGAGCTGGTCGACTACGCCAAGAAGAACCCCGGCAAGCTGGCCTTCGCCTCGTCGGGCAGCGGCACCTCGATCCACATGGCGGGCGAGCTGTTCAAGATGCAGACCGGCATCGACGTGCTGCACGTGCCCTACAAGGGCAGCGCGCCGGCCATCACCGACCTGATCGGCGGCCAGGTGCAGTTCATGTTCGACAACATGCCCTCGGCCTGGCCGCATGTGCAGTCGGGCAAGCTGCGCGCGCTGGCGGTGACCACCACCGAGCGCTCCAAGAGCGCGCCGGACGTGCCGACCATGAAGGAAGCCGGCTTCGCCAATTTCGACGTGTCGTCCTGGTTCGGCCTGATCGCCCCGGCCGGCACGCCGCCCGAGGTCATCAACAAGCTCAACGCCGCCATGGTGAAGGCGCTGGACAAGCCCGAGGTGCAGCGCAGCTTCGAGCAGCTGGGCGCCGTGGGCGTGAAGACCACGCCGGCCGAGTTCGGCCAGTTCATCAAGTCCGAAGTGGAAGGCTGGGCCCCGGTGGTCAAGGCCTCGGGCGCCAAGGTGGACTGAGCGTCGCGGACCGGCTTGGCCTGTCCCGGCGAATCGCCCGGGACCGGCGCCGGATGGCGCGGCCTGGACGGACAGGGGACGGATTTTCCGTCCCCTATTTTTTCCTGCTGTTCCGGTAGTCCGTCAACATGGCGGTGCAGACGCCGCGCATCATGTCGACCTCGTCGCGTGTGAGGCCGGCCCTGGAAAACAGGTGCCGCATGCGCGGCATCAGCTTCTTGGGGTGGGCGGGGTCCAGGAAACGCACCTCGACCAGCGCCGATTCCCAATGGGCCAGGAAGGCCTGCACCGCCTCGCTGGAGGCCGGTTCCGCGCCGCGCGAGGGTTCCTGCGCGGTCGAGACGGGCAGCAGGGCCGCGCCCTGGTCGATCAGCAGCGCGTAACGCAGCTCCCAGGCGGCCAGTTGCAGCGCCTGGGCCACGTTCAGCGAGCTGTACGCGGGATTGGCCGGGATGTGGCAGATGCGGTGGCACAGCGCGATCTGGGCGTTGGTGAGCCCGGACTTCTCGGTGCCCAGCACGATGGCCGCCACGCCCTCGGCGGCCTGTCCCAGGTGCGCGCAGGCCAGCTCGGCCGCTTGGCGGATGTCGCAGGGCGGGGGGCCCAGGTCGCGCACGCGCGCCGTCAGCGCGAAGGCCAGCGTCACCGGGGCCAGCGCCTCTTCCAGCGTGGCATAGACGCGGGCGTTCTCCAGCACGTCGGCGGCGCCGCTGGACAGGGCCACGGCCTCCGGGTGCCGGGTTACGTCCTCGACATGGGGGGCCACCAGCACCAGTTCCGAGAATCCCATGGTCTTGATGGCCCGGGCGGCCGAGCCGACATTGCCGGGGTGGCTGGGGTTCACCATGATGAAACGGACGCGGGAAAACACCGCCGGCGAGCCGGTTTCAAGGGGTGTGGAGACCCCTTCGGAAGAGGGCGATTTACCGTCCCGGGACGGTTCGCCGATGAAATTTTCTTGAGTCATTTAAAATGGCGCGTTTGGCTTGGCGCTTTCCTGATATTTTCGGGCCGTTACCCCAGTGTGGGAGCGGCGCGGCGGGGAGGCGGCTGACGGCCTATCTCACCGCATTCGTACGGAATTTTATGCACCCGATGCTCAACATCGCCATCAAGGCGGCCCGGCGTGCCGGCACCATCATCAACCGTGCCAGCCTGGATTTGGAACGCCTGAACGTGGCTCGCAAGGGGCCGCGCGATTATGTCACGGAAGTCGACCGCGCCGCCGAGGAGTCCATCGTCGAGACGTTGCGCGCCGCCTACCCGGACCACGCGGTCCTGGGCGAGGAATTCGGCCTGCAGGGTCCGGATCAGGCCGAGTTCCAGTGGATCATCGATCCGCTGGACGGCACCACCAACTTCATCCATGGCCTGCCGAACTACGCGGTGTCGATCGCGCTGACGCAGCGCGGCCAGGTCACGCAGGCGTGCATCTATGACCCGTCGCGCAATGAGCTGTTCACCGCCAGCCGTGGCGGCGGCACGTTCCTGAACGACCGCCGCGTGCGCGTCTCGGGCCGTATCCGCTACCACGACGCGCTGCTGGGCGCCCACTGGCCCAACTCGGGCGACATGGAGCAGGGCTCGGCGCGTTTCCGCAAGATGGCCGAGAACAGCGCCGGCGTGCGCCGCCTGGGCGCCACGGTGCTGGATCTGGCCTACGTGGCCTGCGGCCGCCTGGACGGTTTCTGCGGCGTGGGCCTGAAGCCCTGGGACGTGGCCGCGGGCAGCCTGCTGGTGCTGGAAGCCGGCGGCCTGGTCGCCGACTTCGACGGCGAGCAGGGCTGGATGGACTCCGGCAACGTGCTGGCCGCCAGCCCCAAGATCTTCACGCAGATGCTGGCCGGGCTGAATCCGTCGGCCTCGATCTGATCCGGCGGGGCCTGTCGACAGGCCCTAACCCAGCCGGGCCCGGCCGCCGTCGGGCAAAGTGAACCACGCGCGCAGCCCCAGGCTGCGCGCGATTTTTTTGGCTTCTTCCAGCGGCATGTGGGAAAAGGCGGTCGACAAGGCGTCGGCCGCCGTGGCCGTGGGCGCCGTTACCGACACGCTGCGGTAGCGTGGCCGGGCGTTGCCGTCGCGCGGATCGAACAGGTGCGTGTAGCGCCCGGCCGCGTCTATCGGCGTGCCGTAGCCGCCCGAGGTGGCGAGCGCGCGGTCGCGCAGCGTCACCTGTCCGGCCAGGGCGTCGGGATGGTCCGGGTCGGTCAGGCCGGCGCGCCATGGCTGCCCGTCGCTCCGCTCGCCCATGGCATAGATCTCCCCCATGTCCACCAGCGCGCGGTCCAGGCCGCCGCGCCGCAGCAGGTCGGTCACGCGGTCGGTGATGTAGCCCTGCGCGATGCCGTTCAGCGTGACGGCCATGCCGGGCCGCGCATAGCGGATGGCGCGGCTGTCGAGCACCACGGCGGCGTGGGATACCTTGGCCAGCGCCTCGCGCAGGCGCGCCTGCGGCGGTCCGTCGGGATCGGCGCCGGGCTGCGAGAAATGCCCGGCGTACAGCTGCCACAGCGGCTGCACGGTGGGATCGAACACGCCGCCGGTCAGCACGCTGAACCGCCGGCTTTCGCTCAAGAGACGCAGCAGGTCGGCGGGCGGATCGTTCAGATGGCCCTGGCGGTTCAGCACGGCCAGCGCGCTGTCGTCGCGGTACAGGCTGAATACCGTTTCCAGCCGGCGCAGCTCGTCCACCGCGCTGTCGATCAGGCGCCGGGCCGCGTCCCGGTCCGGATGCAGCAGATGCAGCTCGGCATCCGCGCCCAGCGCGACGCCGCGCCAGACCACGGGTTCCAGGCCGGCTTGCTG